>JAITKE010000055.1 GCA_031278595.1 Puniceicoccales bacterium | reverse complement strand
CCGCTGTCCGTCACCTGTGTTCTTCACCGTTCGGATACCGCTCCTGACCTCCAATCCGATGGGGTGTTTCCCTGGAGCTGGAAGAGCGGAGGCTCGGGCGGTAATTCGGTGTCAGCGGTGCGTTTCTTTAATGGTTTCGGAGGAAAGGTACGGTTTCAGGCCGGCTGGGACGAGGCGGAGAGGAGCGATGCTCCGCGGGTGGCCTCCCTGCCCGGCGGGTTTTTCAAGCGGATGCTGGGGCGCCCAGGGGACAGGGGAATCTGGCAGGAGCTGCGAGTTTCCGGATGGAAGTCGACAGACGAGCTGCAATTTCATGCGTTAATCGTGGAGCCGGGCCGGACTCGGGTAACGTGGGAAATTCTCCCTGTTCAGGATTCCGAGGATTGGAGATTGGCCGAGATCGATGCGCGGGTGTCTGCTTGGAGGAAGGTGGATCCCCCCGAGGAAACTCCATCTGACACGACGAGTCCTTCGCCGTCTCTGGTGCATCCTCCTGCGAGCGGGGGTGCGGGTTAGTTAGGGTAAATCGGCCTGGGGTCGAAAGGCCGCGCCACGGTGAGTGGTCTCCGCCATTGCAGAGGGTACGGTGGAACGAGTTTGGATGCCGCTGGCGGGTGGAGGCTGAGCCTGACTTTGGGATGAGGAGGACTTTTTTCGCCGGAGGAACGGTGAAGGGCCTGGGGGCCCTTCCGGCAGGGCGGGTGGGTGGGGTGTGGCCGCCTTTGGCCCCCGGAGGGGGCTTCGGCCCGCGGAGCGGGCCGCTGTCCTGGGGGCGGGAAACGGGGTTTTCCGCCCTCGGGACAGCAAAGGCGGCGGGGTGATTTCCGGCTATGGCGGAGGAGAATTTCAAAAGGCGCTGCGGGCGCTGGGGAGAGGAGCGGGCGGCGCAGCTGCTGGAGCGCAAGGGCCTGAAAATCCTCCACCGCAACTGGCGCCACGGCCATGGGGAAATCGACCTCGTCGCCCAGGACGGCGAGCTGACGGTTTTCGTCGAGGTTCGGGTACGCCGGAGCCGGGCCCTGGTCTCGGGCTTCCAGAGCCTGACAAAGAAGAAGCGTGAAACCCTGGGGCGCACCGCCCTGGCCTTCCTGGAAAAATTTCCGGCAACGACGTTCTACCGCTGGGACGTGGTGGAGTTCCGCCTTGTGGATCCGCAATTCCGCCGCTACGAGGCCCTGCACTACGAAAATGTTCCGCTCCTGGAGGATGGGGAAAACAACCTTTCCTCTTTATCCCTCTGAGATTTTCGCTGGAATCGGCCGGCATGAGGGCAGCGGAAAGGAGCTTTGGGTCGAGGCGCTTTTTCCTAATCCACTGCGCCTTGGGAGTGATATTGTTGTTCCTGCTCGGCGGCCTGGTCCGGCGCCAGATCCTCCAGCACCTATTCTTCGTGGCCCAGGAGCGGCGGCAGAACACCCGTCGGGTCATCACGGCTGCCCCCCGCGGCGAGATCTACGACCGCCACGGCCAGCTTCTGGTCTGCAATCGCCCGAGTTATGCCTTGCAGCTCTGCCTGACGAATCTTCGCCATGAATTCCGCAGCGAATGCGTCCGCCGGCTGAACGAGCACGCGGCCCAGGGGAAATCCGCCGACATCCAGGAGCTCCGGTGCGCGGCCCGCCTACACGTCGTCCAGTCCTACATGGATCAGGTCAACGCACTGATTGGGCGCCGAGAAAAAATCTCCCCCAAATGCCTGGAGCGACACTTTTGGCAGAAACGCCTCCTGCCCCTCCGCCTATTTTCCGACCTGAGCGAGCGGGAGTACGCGATTCTGGTCGAAAAACTGCCCCCGAACTTCCCCCTACGGCCCTACACAGACTCCGCGCGCTACTACCCGTACGGCGAGCTCGCCTGCCACGTGCTGGGCTATGCGGTTTCGACCCAGGAGCTCGACGACGAGGGGATTTTGGACGACACCCTGCTGACCTTCAAGCCCTTCGGCCAGACGGGTCGGGCCGGCGTCGAGCTCGCCCAGGATTCCACGCTCCGGGGAGAAAATGGCGGTGAAATCTGGTCGGTGGATCCGGCCGGTTTTCAGCGGGAATTGCTGGAGCATCAG
Organism: Puniceicoccales bacterium; assembly: GCA_031278595.1. Classification (GTDB taxonomy): domain Bacteria; phylum Verrucomicrobiota; class Verrucomicrobiia; order Opitutales; family JAIRLG01; genus JAIRLG01. The sequence continues at coordinate 5,543 of JAITKE010000055.1, read as the reverse complement.
GAAGCGGCACCCGGAAAGGATTTGCACCTGAGCCTCGACCGCGGGCTGCAGCTGGTCGCGGAAGAAGCGCTGGAAGATCGCTGCGGCAGTGCGGTTCTGCTCGAAATCGCCACCGGCGAAATCCTCGTCATGGCCAGCCGGCCCGGCTACGACCTGAACCGGCTCACGCCCTTCATCCGCCCGGAAACTTTTCGGGAGATCGAGGAACAGGGCGCCTGGTTCAACCGCGCGCTGCAGGGGCTCTTCCCGCCCAGTTCTACGTTTAAAATCCTCGTCGCCACAGCGCTTTTAAGAGGAAAGTACATCGATTGGCGGGATACCGTCGACTGTCCCGGTTTCAGCCAGATCGGTGACCGGAAATTCCACTGCGATTCCCGGCACAGCCACGGGAAAATCAATCTCTTCGATGCCATCACCCGGAGTTGCAATGTGTTTTTCATCGAGAAGACCCGGTCGGTCGGCATCCGCCCCCTCGCCGCCGAGGCCCGGCGCTTCGGCCTTGACCAGCCCACCGGCATCGATCTGCCCTACGAAACCCGGCACATGCTCATCCCCACGCCGGAATGGAAGCAGCGGCGCGGTTTTGGCCCCTGGCTGGGGGGGGATACCGCCAACACCACCATCGGCCAGGGCTATACCCTGGTCACGCCGCTGCAGATGGCCTGTTTCATAGCCTCCGTTGCCCGAGGTAAGACGCAGACGCGCCCCTCCATCCTCCACGACCCAACCCAACATCGCCGGAGCGTGGATCAGGAAGCGGAGGACATCGGCCTCTCCCCAACCGACCATGCCCAGCTGCTCCGGGCACTGGAATCCGTCGTCCTTACGGGCACCGGCAAACGCGCCGCCAGCGAGGCATTGCTCATCGCCGGCAAAACCGGAACCGCCCAGGTGTGGCTGCAGGGGCGCAAGCGCAACGTGGCCTGGTTCGTCGGCTTCGCTCCCCCCGATGCACCGGAGGTGGCCGTGGCCATCGAGCTTCAGGAACAGGATGATGAGGATTCCTTCTACGGCGGCAAGGAAACCGCCCCCATCGCCAAGACCCTTCTGGAGGCCTATTTCCTCAGCAGCCAGGGTTCTTAGCAATTCTTTACGGCTGCCGCTCTGTGAAGATATTCGCCGCACGTAGACAGTTGAAGGAATCCAAGCGCTGTTCTGGTAAGGAAAGCTCATTCCTCAGGTTCAACGGCGGATGCGAAGTCCGCCAAGATGAGCTCCAGTTTCTTTTAACGGCTCGCCATGCGTGAATAGCTGAAGGAATAAAAAGAGCTTTTACGAAAAGGAAAGCTCATTCCTCAGGTTCAATGGCGGATGCGGCCACCATTTTCGGCTAGGATTCTTTCATGGAGAGCGATGACTTCCTCCTGCGACAGGAATTGGGGTTCCATTGGGCCAGCCTTGCTAGGTCTTCTCCAAAATCCGCGAAGCAGCGCTCCACCGCCTGTGCAAAACGTTCTGATCTATCCATGGCGCAGGAGTCAACGATATTCACCGAGTTGTTCAAGGACAAAAGTAAGTTCAATCAGGGCCAGGGATGCCGTAGTCGGGGCCGGTTCCTTACCTCTAGCCTTCACAGGTGGGCACCGGATCGCGACCTTTTACCTTCCGGACGTGATGCCGGCTTGGCAGCCAGAGGCGAATCCTGGTTCCCGAGAGTATTTTAGGAATGAAACATGTTGGCCCTTCCTACGCACACCCCAGCGCCGAGTATTCTAGATAAAATCTCGGGACGAATCCAGCTCTTTTTGTGAAAACTTTGGGGAAACAGGTTTTTTTGGGAAAAAGATTGCCAGCCGCATCCGGTTTTGGAAATTCCTCCTCCATCAGCTTTTAGCCCCGAGAAGTCATCATGTTCAGCCAGCTCTCCCAAAGCCTGAAAATAAAAATTTGCCAAGAAGGAAGGATTTCTTAAAAAGGTGCTTGCCATGGGATGCGGCTATCAGAAGAGATGTTTGTTGAAACATTTATAGGGACAAGGAGAGAAGATGAAGATCAGGTTTCCCTTAAAAATTGCGCTGCTGGGTTCGGTATTGCTGAGTGTTCCCCACGTGCCCCTGGAGGCAGTCCTTGATGGCACTCGGGCCGAATCGGAGCTGCGGCGAATTGCCGAAATAACCGATGCCGGCGCACGGCAGGCGGAATTGCAGAGGTTGGTGACTTCCAATGGCGGGATCAACGAAAAAGATGAGCAGGGTCATACGCTTCTGCATATCGCCGCTCGGCTGGGTTTCGCTGAATTTGTGAGAGATTTGTTGGGTCGAGACGGCATCGATCCCCTCGCGCCAGCTAAATGGGGTCGTACGCCGCTGAATCTCGCCGTCCGAAATGGCCATGCCGACGCGGCGAGGGAACTCTTGGTGTATTATAATGATGATGCTCGAAGAGTCAATCCTCGTTATGCGGCAGATATCCGAAGAGCGCGGACGTTGGTGATTAAAGGCGAAGTGGTCTTTGATGTTTTTGAGGAACTTGGGCTTGTTGACTGCACGGGAGACCCCCAAAACTATCCTAATGAAGTGATGGTTAGGGGTTTATTTTTGGCAAAATTTCCCCGAAGGAGTGAAGGCCCAATCACAACAGATCAGGCCCGTGGTAAAATAGAAAGTTTGTTACGAGAAAATGGGTACGAAGATTCTAATAAGGTGTGCGTATTTAGGCAAACGCTTTTGCATTTCGCTGTTGCGAGTAGGTATGAGTTCACGATGGCCGTAGTGGGATTATTAGCAATGCCGGACATAGAGGTCGATGCGAGGAACAGGAATGGAGAAACACCACTGGCGGTTATTGTCTCTAACAGTGGTAGCGATACGCATTCGAAAAAAGTAACAAAAGCGCTGTTAGACGCGGGGGCAGATGTCCATATAAAAGATAAAAATGGAATGTCGCCGCTATATTGGGCGATGAAAAGCCACAAGCGAGACTGGAGTGTAGATATGCTACTGGAAAAAGCGACTAGTAGGGAGGATTGGAAGGTAAGGAACGCTGAGGGAGACTCGTTACTACATGAGATTCTTCGGGAAGGTCTTAATGATGAGACGAAACAGGATGAATTTATTGGGTTGATGGAGAAACTGCTAGAGGGCGGCCTCGATATCAATGTAAAGAATGTGCTAGGAGAAACCGTAGTTTATCCTGCGATATCAGCATTAAGTGATTATTGTGTGAAGGTGATAGACTGGTTGGCCGGAAGGGGTCTTGAGATTAATGCGGTAGGCTTGAAAGGTGACTGGAATGCACTCCAGTATGCGGCTGTAAGCAGACGAGATGTTTTCATGCCGACACTTTTGGAGAAGTCCAAGGAGATGTTCGAACGGGCACTGGAAAATAAAGAAATGGCCATAGAGGCTATTATGTCTCAACTCCGCGCGCCAGTAGGTCAAGCAGTAGCCCCCGTTGTTGGCCTAAGTGGCCATCCTGAGATAGCTCAGGCGCTGTTGGCTCTGGTTGAAGTGAAGACCGAAATTGTTGAAGAGGAAGTCAAGGTTGTTCTAAGAAAAGAGAATGGCTGGTATGTGACGCGTACGTTGAGTGGTGTAGAGATTCTTCGCAGAAAATTGAGAATGACTGAAAGAGGTGTTGGCGGTGGCGGTACTGGGACGGTGGTCCGTAAAGCGCTGCGCAGTATGGAAGAAGTAAATTTTGATGCAGTGAAGGAAGCTCTCGGCGGTTTGTGGACAAAAGATGGGCCAGAAAAAGCGCTCAAAGCGGCTATGGCGGCTATGGTCAATGCCGTAGATGATCATGGTAATACGGTCCTTCACCTCGCGGCCCAAAGCGCTTGTGCCGAAAGTGTGCGGGCGCTTCTAGAGGTACCGGGCATCGATATCGATGCCAAAGACAATGAAGGTCAGACCGCGCTTTCCATTGCCGCTGGTGGTAATGGGTGGGGTAACATTGAGGGTGAATTGGCCACCATAAAGGGGCTTCAAATCGAAAACACAAAGGCACTTTTGACCGCTGGCGCTGGAGCCGGTGTGCAAGATGAAAATGGGAAAACCGCTCTTCATTCCGCGGGCATGGGACGTATTTTAGAAAATGTGCGGGAGTTGCTGAAGGCGCCGGAACAGGCTTTCAGGAAGAAGGAAAAGTTGTCGGAGGAAGAGTCGCTGTCACCTGATCAAGCGGCGGCTTTGGCGGAATTGCCGAGATTAGACGTGAATACCGTGGATTGTAGTGGCCGCACAGCGCTACATTATGCGATGATTTCTATTTGTACTAAGGGAATTGAAGACACTTCTCTTGCTGTTGTGCAGGCCTTGTTGGATGCGGGAGCTAAAGTCGACATAAGGGATAATACAGAGGATAAGCAAATAGGCGGTGAGCTGCTTTATAAGGGAAAAAAAACTGTGTTGCATGTCGCCAGTGAAGAGGCTCCGGCTCCTCCGGAACTTGTCCTACTACTCCTGTCCTATCTGCCTCCGGTCGATGGGGCTCGAGCTGCGGATCGAGACACCTTGCTTGCGGAGTGCGAAGGGCTGGTGAAGTCGGAGGGGGAGGGAATGGACATAGATGCGACCCAAAAGGCCGGATTTGCTACGAAGGCCAAGATTTTTGAAGCCTTTAGACTCCATAAGACGCCGTGGCACGCCGCGGCAGCTGTGGGAGATGTGGATTCCTTGAAGCGGTACTTGGGCCTAAAGAAGAGGCAGTTCGAAGCTCGGGCCAGGGAGGAGTTGGGGAATACAGCGGATCTGTCGGAAGTGGAAAAAAGAGCGAAGTTGTTCCTCATGAAGGACATCAACGTCGTCGGGGAAAACGGGTTCACGCCGCTGCACCTGGCGGCTGAGGCGGGGCATATGGAGGTCGTGAAATTGCTCTTGGAAAACAGGGCGATGATCAATGCCAAGACGAAAGCAGACCAAACGGTTTTGGAACTGGTTCCTTCCGAAAAGCTAGATGAGTTGAAAACTTGGATGGAAGGGGTTAAGATTTCAGCTGATGTGGGGCGTTCGGTTCTGTATCTCGCCGTGTGGTTTGGACGTTATTCGGTGACGATAAAAACTCTTGGGGATGAAAGCATGGCGTTTAATGACGTCTGCTCTGTTTATTGGGTATTTAAGAATAGGCCTGAGAATATGAAGCTAGGCACAACCGAAAGGCGTATTCAGGCGGCTATGAGACTCGTGGCGGGACATTTAGAAGAAATGGGTTGTAACCCGAATTTGCGTATTCCCGATAATGACACCGAGTTGGAGGCTGCGCTGTGGAAGGCTGTTACTGAAAGCGATTTGCCTGGCATAAGGGCGCTTCTGGTCTTCGGATATAAGAGGGTTGTTCGGGACTTTTCTGGCATCGTTCGGGTTTGGAGTGGGCGCAGAAGACGTGGGTACGAACCTAATGAGTGCGACAGGATGCTGGAGCCATTTGTTCGGGCCCAGGGAATCGATCCAGAAACAGGCCAGCCGCTGATGCCACCGTCGGCGACATGGAGACTGGAAAATGAAATCTATCTGCCGGCGGACCAGGCTATGCCGACGGTCTATCCCGTATTGGGGAACGAGGCGAAGCCGCTGGCGCTGGCGGGGTTCACGCTGGAGAGCGGC
>JAITKE010000094.1 GCA_031278595.1 Puniceicoccales bacterium | reverse complement strand
CTGGCTTTGCAAGGGATAAATGGCAGAAGCCCTTTGTCCCTTGCGGCCCGCGGAGCGGGCCCGATGCCGGAGGCATCGAAAGCCAGCCGGTAGAGGATGAAGAACCCGAAATCACCCGAAGGGCCGGAGGGGCGGCCGGGGGGAAAAGGCTTGCCAGGGGAGGGCGAAAGCTCCAAGACATAGGACTCATGTGCGGCATCGTGGCTTACATCGGCCGGCGCCGGGCGGCGCCCCTGATTCTGGATGGACTCCAGCGCCTGGAGTACCGGGGCTACGATTCGGCGGGCATCGGGCTCATGGGCGCTGCGGGCGACTTCGAGCTCCACCGGAGCGTCGGGCGGGTATCGGCTCTGGCCGAGAGCTTCGAGGCTGAGAAAATTTCGGCCACCCTGGGCGTCGGCCATACCCGCTGGGCCACCCACGGGGCGGTCACGGTGCCGAACGCCCATCCCCAGTTCAGCTGCCACGGGCAGTTCCTCCTCGTTCACAACGGCGTCATCGAGAATTTTCGCGAGCTCCGGCAGTTCCTGATGGAGCGGGAATACTCCTTCGCCTCGGAGACGGACACGGAGGTGCTGGTCAATTGGATCGAGTTCTGCTACCGGCAGGAGGACGGAGCAGGCGTCGAAGCCCTGCTGCGGACCATCCGGAAGGCGCTGAAGGAGGTGCAGGGCACCTACGGCCTCGCCGTGCTCTGTCGGGACTTCCCCAAAACTCTTCTGGCGGCCCGCAACGGCTCGCCCCTGCTCATCGGGGTCGGCAAGGAGGAGCACATCGTCGCCAGCGACGCAGCGGCCATCGTCACCCACACCACGCAGGTGATCTACCTGCGGGACCGCGAACTGGCCCTGATGTCCGACGACGAACTGCAGGTCTCCACGCTGCAGGCCGAAAGGGTATCGACCCGGATCTGCACCATCGACTGGATGGCGGAAAAGGCCGAGAAGGGACGGCACGAGCACTACATGCACAAGGAGATCCACGAGCAGGCCCAGGCCATCGCCGAAGCCCTGCGGGGACACATCGACGAGCGGCTCGCCTCCACCCGCTTCGGCGGAATCGAGCCCCTGGCGAGGGAACTGCGTGGCCTTCAGCGCATCATCTTCTGCGCCTGCGGCAGTGCCTGGCACGCCTGCCTGGAGGCGGAATACCTCATCGAGCACTACGCCCACATCCCCGTCGAGGTGGAATACGCCTCCGAATTCCGCTACCGCCATGTGCCGCTGGCGAAGCATACGCTCGTCATCGTCGTCAGCCAGTCCGGCGAGACCCTGGACACCCTGGCGGCCCTGGCCGAGGCCAAGCGGAGGGGCTGCTCCGTGATGGGCATCACCAATGTTATCGGTTCCAGCATCGCCCGGGAGACGGATTGCGGCATCTACCAGCACGCCGGTCCCGAGATGGGTGTCGCCTCCACCAAGGCCTTCACCTCCCAGCTCTGCATCCTCGCCATGTTGGCCATCCATCTGGGCCGGCTCCGCGACCTGGACTACGACGAGGGTCTTACCTTCCTTCGGGATTTGCGGGAACTGCCCCAGAAGATCGAGGAGACCCTTCGTCTGGAGCAGGAGATCCGCGAGCTGGCGCAGCGCTATGCCGCCCACGAGCAGATGCTCTTTCTCGGCCGACAGACCCTCTTCCCCATCGCCCTCGAAGGCGCGCTGAAGCTGAAGGAGATTGCCTATGTGCAAGCCCAGGGCTATCCCATCGCGGAGATGAAGCACGGGCCCATCGCGCTGATCTCCGAACAATGTCCCTCCTTCGTCTTCGAGACCCAGGCCTCGCTCTTCCCCAAGACCCGTTCCAATATCCAGGAAATCCGGGCCCGTCGCGGAAAGGTCATCCTGGTGAGCACGCCGGACATTCCCTGTGACGCCGGCGAGTGCGAGGAACACATCGTCATTTCCCAGACCCATCCGGCTCTGCAGCCCATCCTGGCCATCATTCCGGCCCAGTTCTTCGCCTACCACGTGGCCCTGCTTCGGGGCTGTGACGTCGACCGCCCCCGCAATCTGGCCAAGTCGGTCACGGTGGAGTAAACCCCACTGAGAATTTTCCCGGCGAGAGGAATTCAACAGAATCCGACATGAGTTGCGGTGGACATAGGGTCCGGTGAGGATTTTCTCTGACAAGGGGAGATCCGGTAGAATCCGACGTAAACGTCGTGCCGGTCAAGCCTTAGGAGGATGTCGCCAAATCGAGCGGCAACCTTTTCTTCTTGCTTCACAATTCATCTAATGGGTTTTGTCTCCTATGGGTTCTTTTTCTTCTCTTCTCAGTTTTTTTATTCGCCGCTTTGACGGCGCGCTCTAGCCCCGCTGGGGCGTTAAGGAGTACTCGCCTGTAGCCTGCGCGGACGTTGTTCAGTGGGGCTGTCTTTGCAAGGCGCCGAGCGGAGCTCGGCGCCTTGGGGGCCCGCGCAGCGGGCCGAGCCCTTCGGGCTCCAAAGACAGCCCCACCCAAACCTTCCGGCCCTCTCTTCATTTTTTCCAAAATCCTCATTTTCTCCCAAAACCTTCCGGCTTCGTCATTCCTCCCTTCATTTTTCCCTTTACCTTTTTTTCACTTCGCTTCCTTTTGGTACGGAGTTTGAGTATGTGTGATCCTATTGAGCGCATTTGGGCGAGGGAGATTTTGGATTCCCGCGGATGTCCGACGGTGGAGGTGGAGGTGCAGCTCGCCGACGGTTCCATCGGACGGGCGGCCGTACCGTCGGGGGCGAGCACCGGCGAACGGGAGGTCATCGAGCTGCGGGATGGGCAGACGGACGGGAAGGCATTGCCGGGGGACCTGAACAAGGACAAGCGCTTCGGCGGCAAGGGGGTACTGACCGCGGTGCATAATGTCAACAAACTCATCGCGCCGGAGCTCGTCGGGAAGGATGCCTACGACCAGGCCCTCCTCGACCAAAAATTGAACTCCCTGGACGGCACACCCACGAAGTCGAACCTGGGCGCCAATGCCATCCTAGGGATATCACTGGCCGTGGCCAAAGCGGCGGCCAGCTACTTCAATATGCCGCTCTACCGCTATCTGGGCGGAGTGAATGCCAAAATCCTTCCGGTGCCGATGATGAATATCCTCAACGGCGGTGCGCATTCCGATGCCCCCATAGACATTCAGGAATTCATGATCGTACCTCACCATGCCCCAAGTTTCCGCGAGGCCCTGCGCATGGGCGCCGAGGTCTTCCAGGCCCTCAAAGTGGCTCTGAAGGAGCGCAAGCTGTCCACGGCCGTGGGGGATGAGGGAGGATTCGCGCCCCATCTGCTTTCCAATGAGGCGGCGCTGGAGCTCATCGTCGAGGCCATCGAGCGGGCCAGATACAAGCCGGATCGGGACATCCGCATCGCGCTGGACGTGGCTGCCTCGGAGTTCTTCGACCCGAAGGAGGGCCACTACGTCTTCAAAAAATCCGACCGTTCGAAGCATGGGGCCGCCGGCCTGATCGGTTTTTACCAGAAGCTCGTGGATAAGTACCCCATCTGCTCCATCGAGGACGGACTGGGCCAAAATGACTGGGACGGCTGGAAGGCTTTGACGGAAAAGCTCTCCCATATTCAGCTCGTCGGGGATGATCTCTTTGTGACCAACCTCCAGCAGCTGAAAAAAGGCATCGAGCGCGGGGTCGCCAACGCGATCCTCATCAAGCCCAATCAAATCGGTACGCTTACGGAAACCCTCGACTGCGTGGAGTGGGCCCAGAAGTCCGGCTACCGTCCCATCATCTCCCACCGCTCCGGCGAGACGGAGGACACGACCATTGCCGACCTGGCCGTCGCCACCAACGCGGGCCAGATCAAGACCGGCTCCCTCTGCCGCACCGACCGGATCTGCAAGTATAACCAGCTGCTGCGCATCGAGGAAGAACTGGGTCGCAGCGCCCTCTACGCCGGCTGTCTCTAAAAATTTCTGGGGGATACGCCGGCTGTCTCCGAGGAAAGGGGCGTTAAAAGGGCTTCCACAAACCCTCTGTGCTGATTGTCCCTGAGGGAAGGAAGCTCAAGGGGTTCCAAGGGCCGAGAGCTCGGGAGTTTTCCGGCCGAGGTTGAAGGTCGTTTTAGTGCGGAAAGAGCCTTCAAAGGGTCGGAGGCCAGGAGCTTTCCAGATGACGAGATAGCTGGGATTATCTTGGGCTCTGGGCTTCAGCCGATGGAGGCGAGCGAAAATTGTCCTCGGCTTTGGGGCTGTCTTCGCAAGGCGCCGAGCGTAGCTCGGCGCCTTGGGGGCCCGCGCAGCGGGCCGAGCCCTTTGGGCTCCAAAGACAGCCCCAAAAAACCTCCCTCCTCTTATCTCCCTCCACCCTCATTCTTTCCCCCTTACCCCTCGGTTTTTCTTGATTTCACGGAGGAAAGAAGAAAGAGACGCATTTCATCCCATTTTTCCTCTCCATTTCCCCGAAGCTTTGGTTTTCCACTCACCTGCTTTTGACGCTTTTGGCTTGCCGAGGAAAGAGGGAAGCAGCACTCTGTCCGGCCGATGATCGTCTCGCTCGAGGGAATTTTACGGGAACAATCCCCGCTGCACTGCGCACTCGATGTCCAGGGGGTGGGTTACGGGGTACACATCCCCCTGACGGTAAACGAAAAGCTCCCGCCCATCGGCCAAAAGGTTTTGCTCCACATCCATCCGGTTCATCGGGCGGACGCGCAGGAACTCTACGGATTTTTGGAACGGGAGGACCGGCAGTTCTTTCAACTGCTCATCCAAAGGGTCTCCGGCGTCGGCCCCCGAATGGGCCTCGCCATCCTCAGCCGGCTGGGGAAGCAGGCCCTTCAACAGGCCATCGCCCAGCGTAACATCCGTGCCCTGTCCCAAATCCCAGGCATTGGAAAAAAAACCGCCGAGCGCATCATCGTCGAGCTCTCCGATGCCATGCAGAAACTGGAGCCGAGCCTGACCCCTCCGAGCGGTGCTTCCTCACACGTCCGCGATGCCATCGAGGCCCTGGTGACCCTGGGCTATAAGACGCCGGATGCGGAGAAGGTTATCTTAAAAACCTCCCAGCTCCTGGGCGAAGGGGTCTCGACGGAGGTGCTGCTGCGGCAGGCGCTGAAGGAAAGCAGGTAAGGTTCCCGGCGGTGGGGCGCGCGATGGCCTCGCGAGGTGCGCGCCACTTCCCCAGGCGAGCAGAAGTTCGGTGGTATTCATCATATATACTATCGGGCGAAAGAGAAGCTAGGGAGAAATCGTACGCGCGATGGCCGGCGCTCCGCCCCCTCAGGCGGGATAAGGCCAATGGGGACTGAGAAGCGCGCGCTATTCCATCAGATTGTGCTGTTCCGCCTGGCGAGTGGGATGGGGGGCATGCACGCAGTGGCCGACGTCTCAGGAAGCCCATTCCCTCCGACTGGAAGATGCGGTCTGTGCAGAGAGCCGGAAATTCAACTCCTGGGCGAACAGGCC
>JAITKE010000073.1 GCA_031278595.1 Puniceicoccales bacterium | reverse complement strand
TCCACTTTCGCAAAGGCGGCCCCAGACCCTAGGAAGAACCCATCTCCCTTCCTTCCGAGACTCCCCCTCACCGGGACTCGGCTTGACTCCGGAGGGCAGATCCGCTAGGATAGGGCCGTGGATGGCAAAGAGGAGGGCTCCATGAAGGTGGATGGGAAGGCCTACGCCATCGGAGAGGAACGCCATGTGCTGGAACTCTGCCTGGCCAACGGCATCGAATTGCCCCACCTCTGCAACCAAAAGGGCCTCAGCATCGAGGCGAGCTGCGGCCTCTGCTTCATCGAGCAAAAGTTACAGGAGCAATGGCTGCCCGTCCTGGCCTGTGTCCTCGTCCCACAGGACGGCCTCGAAGTCCGGACGGAATCGGAGACCCTCACCGCCCTTCGCCGGCTCAGCGCCATGAACCTGCTTCGCATCCACCGGGTCCGCTGCGAGGCCTGCTCAAAGCTTGGCAGCTGCTTCCTCCGAAAGATTTACCGGCAGATTCCCTGCGGCCTGACCCTCGAACTGGCTCCGGAGGAGGAATTCGAAGGCCCCGTGCCTCTGGGTCAGAATACCCTCTGCATCGACCGCCGCAAGTGTATCGGCTGTGGACTGTGCGTGCGCTATGCCCAGGAAGTCCTAGGTGAGGACTGGCTGTCCATCGAAACCCTGCCGCACGGGTTCCGCCGCATCGATGCCTATCCCGGCGTTCGGATTCCGCCCGAGAAGAATAGCTTGCTGATAGAGCTCTGCCCCGTACAGGCGCTATCGGATCAACGGCAGCGTCCCATCCGGGTCTATGATGCCCACAAGCTGGACCACGGCCTGGGCCTACGCCCGGAGGCGGCGGAGAATGACCTATGGTCCCAACGGCATCGATTGATCAAGGGTTCGGCCAAGCGCCCGGACATTCCACTGGAGCTGCGGGAGACGGAGGCCCGAAGGGAGTTGGCCGAACACCGCTTCCGGGAGGATGCCAGACTGCAACGGCCCCTGATCCACGGGGAATCGAGCGAGGTCGCTTCGGCGCTCTCCCACATCCTCGCCGCCCTGAGTAGCTCTCAGTACCTCGGCTTCATCCTGTCCGATGACCTGTGCCTGGAGGATCTGCTCCTCGTCCATCTCTGGTGCCTGCACCGCAAGCCGGGAAAAATCTGGCTGGTCGAAGGCACTCGTCCGGAGCGCCGCTACCCGCCCACCCACCGCATGGGCCATCGGGTCTTTTTCGATCTAGATCTGGGGAACTTCGCCAGCGGAGGGGCCGATCTTTCGAAAATCCATCGGGCGGTGGAGGATGGAGCCATCGATGCCGTTTGGCTATTCGGCGACCTCGTTGCCCGGGGGCTGGAGAGGAAAGTGCTCTGTGCCGTTCCAAGCCTCTACATGGGCCCGAATTCCAACCCGAGCAGCGAGCTCTGCGACTTCGTCCTGCCGACGGCCCTGCCCGACGAAAGGGAGGGCTGGACTTTGGGAGAGGATCGGAGACTGCACGCGTTTCGGGCCGAGAAAAGGGGGCGGGCCGAGGTTTATCCGGACTGGCAGTGGCTGGCGATGATGATCAATCTCTACGCCGACTACCCCCGAGAGCAGTGGAGGTACATGGATCGGCCGGCCCTGTGGAGTGAGCTGCAGATCTTCTATCCGGTTCTGGAAAAAATCACCGGCGATGCCCTGCCGGACGAAGGGATGGCGCTTGATGGTCGGGCAGGCGAAGAAACCGCTTTGAGTTAGGCGACCGAAGAAATCTGAAGGGGGTAAAACGGAGCGATTTCAAGGCCGGAGGCTCTTCGATGGTTCGCTGGGGATGGGCCGCTCGGGGGGCTTTTGTCGCCTTTGGAGCCCGAAGGGCTCTCGGCCCGCTGCGCGGGCCACGCCCGAGGGAGGGAATAGCTGGATAGCTATTCCCTCCCTCGGGCGCAAAGGCGACAAAAAACAGCAGGTCCGCAGCCTCTCGTTGAACTCCCCGGAGCCTCCCTCTGAACCCCAAAATCTTCCGCCAAACTGGGGCTTGCCAGGAGGGGGTGAAAGGTCTAGAAAACAGGGGATGCCTTCGTCGCTGGAGCAGCTGAAACGCTGGAGTGTGGTGGTCGCGGACACGGGGGACTTCGAGCAGCTGCGGCGGTTTCGACCACCGGAGGCCACGACGAACCCGAGCCTCATCCTCCGGGCCTCTCGGCAGGAATCATGCCGGGACTTCTGCCGCTCCGTAACCCAAAATGCGCATTCCGTCGGGGAGGCCCTGTTCCGGCTGCTCCTCCACTTCGGCCTGGAAATTTTAAAAATCATCCCGGGCCGGGTCTCGCTGGAGGTCGATGCCCGGCTCTCCTTCGACCCGGACGGAACCATCGCCTATGCGCGGGAGCTGGTGGATGCTCTGGTTCAGCGGGGAGTAGAGCGCGAGCGAATTTTGATCAAGATCGCGGCCACCTGGGAGGGCATCCGGGCGGCCCAGGAGTTGGAAAAGGAAGGGGTTCACACGAATCTCACTCTGGTCTTTTCACTGGTCCAGGCCATCGCCTGCGCCGAGGCGCGGGTCAGCCTGATCTCCCCCTTCGTCGGGAGGATTTTGGATTGGTACCAAAAGCATCCGGAGGCGAAGCAGGGCGAAGCAGATCCGGGTGTCCTGTCCGTGGAGCGCATTTTTGAACATTATAAGCGACAGGGTTATGGGACTCAAATCATGGCGGCCAGCTTTCGCCATATCGGGGAAATTCTCGCATTGGCCGGCTGCGATCTGCTGACCATCAGCCCTGCATTTCTGACGGAGCTGCAGGAAAGTTCAACGGAGGTGCCCCGAAAGCTGTTCGTTCCGGAAAAGGCTGCTGAGTTGGAGAAGAAGGAGAATCTCTCGGGCTTGGATGCCGCCGAATTCCAGCTGCGGCTGACGGAGGATGCCATGGCCTGCGAGAAGCTCCACGAGGGCATCCGGCAGTTCTGCCGCGATACGGAGGCTTTGGAAGAGCTGATCCAGCGGGGTTGGCCGGAGCCTGGCCTGGGGGAGTACCCAAAGATATGAGTGAATCCCAGGATACGGGCGAGTTTTCCCGCTGCCTTTGGATTCCGGAGGAATCGCCCCTGGAAGGGGCCCCTCAGGCCGGTTTTTCGGCCTGAGGCAAAGGCAGCGGGAATCCCGGAAGCGCACTTGACCTTTTTCCCCGAACGGAGAAAACGGAGCTGTGGAAGACGGGCATTTCGAGGACGTGGAGGAATTTTTCAATGTCTGCCAACAATTGAGGGGCAAAAGGGTGGGGATTGTGGGCCATACCCAGATCGACGGCGATGCGGTGGGTGCCCAAATCGCCCTCTTCGAAATTCTGAAGAATTTGTCCGGTGAGCCCTTTCTCATCGAGCCGGAGACGGGCATACCGGACCACCTGAAATTTCTCTACGAGGGATACCAGCTCCATCGCCCTTCGGATCTGTCGGTGGAGGAGTGGTGCGTCGTGGACTGCGGCCTGCCGAGTCGCCCGGGGAAATTCTTCGAATCTCTCCGGCCCTTTCTGCTGGTCGATCACCATCTGCCCCGAAACGCCTTCGCCCTCCATAACTTCATCCACCCCAGAGCTGCGGCCACCTGCGAAATCCTGGCCGACTATCTCCACCAGAAAAATTTCCCCATTTCCCAGTCCGTCGCCAGGGCCCTCTACGTTGGGCTCATCATGGACACGGGCAACTACACCTACGACTCCGTTCGGGCCTCGACCCTGCGCCTGGGGGCCCGGCTTCTGGACCGGGGCCTTCGACCCCAGGCACTGGCTGCCCAGATCTACCACCGAGAGCCGCGCCGGAAGTTCTCCCTGCTGGAGCGCTTTTTAAAATCCTGGAAATTCTATGCCGATGACCAGCTCTGTTTCGGTTTTTTACGGGAGGAGGATTACCAAAACACCGGCTGCGATTTGAAGGACGCCGAGGGCTTCGTCAACTATCCCCGCTCCGTCCGCGGCGTGCGCATTTCCGGATTGCTGCAGGAATACGAGGGGATCCGTAAGGTCAGCCTGCGCTCGGACGAGTCTGCGCTGCGCCTCGACCAAATCGCCCAGCGCTTTCGGGGCGGGGGCCATGCCTGTGCCGCGGGATTTTTGACCCCCGCTTCGCCCGACACTTTTTGGGATGAGCTGATAGGGGCTCTGCAGGAGCGGCTGGAGAAGGAGTCTTCCCATGAGGGATAGGGCCAGTTCGGATGAGCGGGAAGGCATTCTGCTCCTCCATAAGCCGGTTGGCCTCACCTCCCACGACGTGGTGGCTCGTCTGAGGCGCTGCCTGGGTATTCGAAAAATCGGCCACGCCGGCACCCTGGACCCCATGGCCTCCGGCCTGCTGATCCTTCTGGTCGGCCGGGCCACGAAGGCCTCCGCTTATTTTTCCAGCAAGGACAAGGTCTATGAGGGAATGCTTCGTCTGGGGGTGACAACGGCCACTCAGGACTCCGATGGCCAGGTGCTGGAGACGAGGGAAGTCCCGAAGTTTTCGACGGAGGAGCTGCGGGAGGCCCTAGCGGCCTTTGGGGGAGACCAGTATCAGCTGCCGCCCATGTATTCGGCAAAAAAAATTCATGGGAAGCCGCTCTATAAAATGGCTCGAAAGGGCCTGGAAGTGGAACGGGAACCGCGTTTCATCCATGTACAGGCCTTCGACCTGCTCGCCTATGAGCCTCCCGAGCTGAGCTTTCGCCTGAAATGTTCCAAGGGCACCTACGTCCGTACCCTGGCCCATGACCTGGGCCAGCGCCTGGGCTGTGGGGCCCATCTCTCCCAACTCTGCCGGCTCCGAAGCGGGGATTTCGACCTGAGCGCCGCGCAGCCATTGGAGGAGCTGGAGCGGATGTCCTTCATGGAACTCAGCCGGTGCCTGATCCCACTGCGGGAAGCGGTTCCCCTGCCGCCATGAGAGCTTGGGCTGTGTATTAGGAACTGGATCGTGTTCTATTATTTTAGGAGCCGGGAAGTGTTTTGTTTTTGTTTTTTGGGGCTGTCTTTGCCAGCGGGGGGCGGAGGCCTTGGCCTCCGCTTCCCGCTGGATGCCCGCTCCGCGGGCGAGCCCGAAGGGCTCCAAAGACAGCCCCAGAAAAAATTTCTTCCGACACCTGAAAATATCCCTTTCTTTCCCCCCATTTCCCTCCGATGGAAATCCTGCTGAGCGAGGGGGAGGAGCCCTGTTGTTTATCGTCGTCCCGACCGGTTATTTTGGCCATTGGGGTCTTCGACGGCGTGCATCGGGGCCACCAGCGCGTTTTGATCCATACCCTCGCCTGCGCCCGTTCCCTCGGCGGCCTCGCCGCCGTCTACACCTTCTTTCCCTATCCCAGCACCATCGTCGAAGGATTGGCTCCCAAGGCGCTCATCCTTCCCAAGAAGGTCAAATACGCCCGCATCGCCGCGCTGGGCATCGATGTTCTGATCGAGCAGCGCTTCGACCAGACCTTTGCCCAACTTTCGGGGGAGCAATTTCTATCCCTGCTGCGGAAGAAAATCCCGACCCTGCGGGGCCTCTGCGTCGGCGAGGACTTCTGCTTCGGCCGTGGGCACTCCAGCGACAGCACGGCCCTCGGCCTTCTGGCGAAAAAAAAAGGCATCGAGACGCATATCCTGCCCTCCCTCTGCTCGCCGGATGAGCGGCGCATCAGCAGCACCCGGGTTCGCCATTCGATTTCCGCCGCCCATATGGAGTTGACCTGCGAGCTATTGGGCCGGCCCTATGAGATGGAGGGGAAATGGCAGGGGAGGGGAGGGACGTCCTCCAGCCCTGCCGCCGAGCTTTTGCTCGACTGGGAACCGGAGCTCCGGTTGCGCAGCGGCCTCTACTGCGTGCGCTATCGAAATAGAAGTACGGAGCGGAGCGCTTCCGGAACGGCGGAGGGCCTATTGGCCTACCCTCCAAAAAATCCTCTGTTCTCAGGCCGGTGCTGCCGGCTCTATCCCCTGCGGG
The DNA here is from genome assembly GCA_031278595.1 of Puniceicoccales bacterium. Lineage (GTDB taxonomy): Bacteria > Verrucomicrobiota > Verrucomicrobiia > Opitutales > JAIRLG01 > JAIRLG01. The sequence continues at coordinate 12,007 of JAITKE010000073.1, read as the reverse complement.
AGGCGGGCTTCTCGTCCGGCGATGCAATTCACCTCCACTGCCTGCACTATGCGGGAGATTTTTCGGAAAATCCGGAGGAGGGTTTGGGAAAGAGCCCATTCGGACAGGTGTCGGAGAGGGCCTGGGACCATTTCTCAAAAAATTTTCCCCATGGCGATTGATTTCCAAAAGGAGTTAAATGGGGAGCAATACGCCGCCGTTTCGTCCTCCGCCCGCTCGCTGCTGATCCTGGCCGGCGCGGGTACGGGCAAGACCCGAACCCTGACCTATCGGGTGGCCTGGCTGCTGGAACACGGCGTCGGGCCGGAGCAGATCCTCCTCCTCACCTTCACGAATAAGGCGGCTCGGGAGATGCTCACGCGGGTGGAGGGCCTGACCGGCTATCCCCGGGATGCCTTCTGGGGGGGTACCTTCCACCACATCGCCCAGCGCCTGATCCGTCCCCATGCGGCACTGCTGGATCTCCAGATGAACTTCGGCATTCTGGATGAATCCGACGCTGTGCAGCTCTTCACGGAGGCCATCCGGAGGACTTCACCGGACTTTCTAAAGGACAAGACCCATCCCAAGCCCAAGGTCTTGCTCGAGAGCATCGACTATGCCCGCAATGCGCGGCATCCGTTTGAAGAAACCCTTGCCGCCCGGTGGAAGCAGGCCGGCTTCGCCGTCGATGAGCTTCTGGGCTTTTTTAAGAACTACCAGAGCGACAAGTGGGAGCAGTCGGTGCTGGACTACGACGATCTCCTGGAATTGGCCCTCCGGCTGCTGCAGGAACAGCCGGACATCGCCGCCCACTACAGCCGGCGCTTCCGGCACATTTTGGTCGATGAGTACCAGGACAGCAATGATCTGCAGGGCCAACTGATCGACCTCCTGGCCACCGAGCACCAGATTTTCGCCGTCGGCGACGATGCCCAGTGCATCTACAGCTGGCGCGGCGCGGACATCGAGAACATCCACCGCTTTTCTGAGCGGCACCCGCAGGCGGAGATTTTCAAGGTCACGCTGAACTACCGGAGTTCTCCCGAAATTCTCCGGCTGGCCAATGCCATTCCCATCACCCATGAAAAGGTCTTTCGCAAGGAACTCCAGGCGACGCGGGCGGCGCACAAAAAGCCCCTGCTGGTTCAGGTGTGGGACTTTCACTGGCAGGCGCGGTTCGTCCTTCGGCGTCTACGTCCCCTTCTCGACGGGGGTTACCGCCTCTCGGATATCGCGGTGCTCTACCGCGCGCACTACCAGTCCATGGAGCTGCAGATGGAGCTGAGCAAGGCACAGGTTCCCTACACGGTCACCAGCGGCGTGCGCTTTTTCGAACAGGCCCACATCCGCGACCTGATCGCGATGCTTCGGGTGGTACACAATGCACGGGATCGCTGTGCCTGGCTACGCGTCCTCTGCCGCCTGCCGAAGGTGGGGGAGAAGATTGCCGAGCGCCTTCTGGGGAAAATCGATGAGGCATCCGCCCGCAGCGGCCGGGGATTTTGGGAAGTTCTGGCGGACGACACCACGTCGGAACTCTGTCCAAGGGAAGCACAGATATCCTGGCTCATCCTGCGCCGGGCCCTGGTCGGGGCCAGGCGCCAGCTGCCGGAATCGGTAACTGCCCAGGAACCAACTCCCTATGCCCCGGATCTCTTCGCCTACGCCGCCACCCAACAGCGGATAGTTCCCAAGGCCGAAAAAAGCGATGGGGCACCCCAAAAAATCCTCTCCCTGCTCTGGGAAGGGGAGTACCGCGACTACCTGCGCCGCAGCTTTGCCAATGCCTCCTCCCGCTCGGAGGACGTGCTGGCGCTGTTGAATTTCGCCGAGCGCTTCGGAACGGTGGACGAGCTGCTCTTCCAGGTGGCCCTTCAGCAGTCGGAAGAGAAGGAAACGGCGGAGCGCCAGGACTGCCTCAGCCTGACCAGCATCCACCAGGCGAAGGGGCTGGAATTTCCGGTGGTCTTCATCCTGTGCCTGAATGAGGGGCTCTTTCCTTCCAAACGGGCGCTGGAGGAGGCCTCGATTCAGGAGGAGCGGCGCCTGTTCTATGTAGCCGTCACCCGGGCCAAGGATGAGCTCTACCTCTGCTGTCCACAACAATCCTCTCCGCGCGGCCCCGGCGGCTTTTCGCCTCCCCTCCAGCCCAGCCGCTTTCTAGAAGAGTTGTCGGAGAAGAGCTATGAGGTCCTCCACGATTCGGCCTTTCCTCCCTTTCCGCCGAGGAATTTCAAGCCGAGGGGCTTCCACCGATAGGCACTCGTTTGAAAAGAGCTTTCAGGCCGAGGGGTTTTCACTGATGGACTCTCATTCGAGAAATATCCTTGCACCGGACAAGGGATGATTTCGCCGTAAAGCGGCCGAAGGACAGCAATTATAACCAGCCCCTGTTTGTAAAAATTCATTTCCTCTCATAAACCACCATCGATGGGCCGTGTCCCGTGGTTTGGCCGAGGCGGCGGAGGAGGGAGAGGGAGTCGTGACTGGGAGGAGCTAGGTCGGCGGGGAGCTCGAAGGCGAGCCGGCCGCCGCTTCGGAGGAGCGGGAGCACCCGGGCCAACAGGTTCGGCGCTTGACGTCGGGACAGGACGAAGGGCGGGTCGAGGAAGAGGAGGTCGAAGGACTGCTCGGAACGGAAGTGCCGGGTATCGCCGCGCAGAATTTCACAGGGATTCGAGGCGATTCCTAGATTTTTAAAACGCCGGACGTCGATACAGTGTAGTTCACAGAGCTTCGAGGGACTCCTTAGACTTTTGAAGTGCTGGACATCGCCACAGCACAGTTCGCAGGGATTGGAGTCAATTACTCGATTTTCAAAACGCCGGACGTCGCCGCAGTATGCTTCACAGGGATTGGAGGAGATTTCTAAACTTTGGAGCACAGCCTGAAGATTTTGGCGCAGAATCCCCGCCATTCGCCTGTTTTTTTCCACAAAGATGCCGCCCCGAGCCCCGCGGCTCAGGGCCTCCAGGCCATAGGAACCCGTACCGGCAAAGAGGTCGAGAAAGGTCTTGTCCCGAATCCACGTCCCAAGCGAGGAGAAAAGCGCCTCCCGCAGGGAGCCTGTAGCCGGGCGCAGTTCCCGACCGGAGATCGAGATCAGGGGGATTCCTCTGGCCCCGCCGCCGCTGATGCGCATGCCGATGTCTCCGTTTCCCGCCGGTAAATGCGGTGCAGAGCGGCCTCGTTTTCCTCAATCGTCCCGCTCGGAATGATGTGATGGTAATGCTCGGCATAGCCCAGCTCCGTACCTGCCGATTCCAGGCGACGGGTAATCTCCTCCGCCGAATCCCTCCGTTTCAGCAGGCGCCGCCGCAGCGTTTTCAAATCGTCCGGCTACAGGAAGATGGAGACGCAACGGCCGGCCAGGGAGGCGAAACGCGCATGGGAATTGACGATGGCCTGCATTCCGTGGACGTCGATGGTCAGGAAGAGATGGTATGTGTCCAGAAACGGGAGAACGGATTCGACCAAGGTTCCGTAGAGGTGGGTGCCGTAGACCGGAGTGAATTCCAAAAACGCGTCCTGCCGAATCTTCTGCTCAAAATCCTCCATCGACAGGAAGTGGTAGTCCTGCCCATCGACTTCCCCCGGCCGTCGGGGACGGGTGGTGCAGGTCACGACGCGGCGCAGGGGATAGTCCGGGTGATGGCGGAAAAAGCCCGTGACCAGGGTCGTTTTTCCGACGCAGGACGGTCCGGAGATGATGAACAGTTTTCCAGTACCCACGGCAGATACCTCCCCCTCAAAAGGCATTCCCGTACTAAAGCCGTTCTGGACGGATTCAAAGTCTAAAAATGCACAGAGGATGATGGAGGGAAAGGGCCGAATCTCCGATTTTTAGGAAAACCCTCGGCTTCTTGGAAAAGCGCTTTTCGGGATAGGGGAAATTTTCAGCCGTTCATGGCCACCGGTAGCTTTGTGGGGCCGCCTTTGGGCCCGACGGGCCCAGGCGCCCGCGCCTGCGGCGCGGGCGCCGCGTGAGGGGAAGGGAAAGTCCCTTTCCCTTCCCCTCACGCAAAGGCGGCCCCACCAAGGTCAAGCCACCTCATAACGCCTATTGCCGAAGATCCCGGTGGTCGATGGGGAAAAGCCATTTACTGATGGACGTGAGGTAGAATGCAGAAAATGGGGAACTTTCCTGGTACCCCTACGGGGAATTGAACCCCGGTTTCCGGAATGAGAATCCGGCGTCCTAGCCGCTAGACGATAAGGGCAATGGCCGGCATTGCAGGAGAGAAGGCCTTTTTGTCAACCGCAAACGGCTTCTGCCGCTGAGCCATCCTGGCTTCGAATCGAAACCCTCTGTGGAAGTGGAACAGAGGCGAGGTTCCGGCCGCTCGGGTAAAGGGAATGCTGGGAAGGGGCTTTCGCTGGCTTTCCAAGGCCCCCATGATGAAAAATCATGGGGGCCCTGAGGCCCGCGCAGCGGGCCCGATTTCTCCGAAATCGAAAGCCAGCGAAGGGAAAACGAGACCGGCCTTTCCATAATACCTAAGTGCGCTCCCCCAATCCGTGCTGAGGATGAGCCTCGACTCGCCACGAGGAACCGCCCGTGATGAGAGCAAGCCTACAGTCCATAATGAGGATGAACCTCTATCCGCCATGAGGACGACCCTTAATCCGGAACGAGAGTAAATTTTTTCCTTTTAGGGCTTGAGTGGGGAGCGGAGAGACACCGACGTCAAAATCCAAGATACGGAGCGAGCTTTGAACTTTTCCCCTTCAGATGGAATGAACGATACTGGCCTCGGGATCCAGGATGCGGATCAGGCTTTGGAGCTTTGGGATTTTTTCTTTTAAACGGAGTAGGTGACACCGGCCTCGGGATCCAGGATGCGGATTTTCGGCGCCAGCTCGGCGAAGCGCTCGGCGAACCACTGCCGGGCCCCGCCGTCCCCGTGATTGAGGATAATCGTCCGCGGGCTCATGTGCAGAGCCGCCTGGAGCAGCTCCTCCCGATCGGCATGGCCGCTGAGGTCGAAATGCTCGATCCTCGCCCGAACCGGCGTTTTATAGCGGAGCCCTTCGAAGGAAAATATTTCCCCCTTCGGGGTATCGCGGAGCTTGCGGGCCGGCGTATCATCGGCGCAGAAGCCGACGAAGAAAATGCCGTTCTGGGGATGGGCCAGCAGCGAGGCCGCGATATTATAGGATGGGGTATTTTCGGCCATCATGCCACTGCTGACCACGAAAATACTGGAGCGCTTCGGATTTCGGCCCGGCTTCAGAAGGGGAGAGGAGTCAAGGGCCTGCACGTGAAGCTCATCGATGACCTGCTTTTTGAAAAAAATTTCCCGATTCTGTTCCGACAGCTGATCCAGCGGATCCACCAGAGACATCCCCAGTCCCGAGGCAAAAATGGGAATTTTCTTGGAAATCTTCCCGTAGCGGCGGGCTTCCTGCAGGATCATGAGCACCTCCTGCATGCGGCCCAGGGCGAAGCTGGGGATTAGGACGGAGCCCTTCTGTTCCAAAACCTCATCGATGGCCCCCAGAAGCCGTGCGATTTCTCCCTTGACCGTCTGGTCCTCCGGCCGCTGGGCATTGCCCCGCGTCGTTTCCATGACCAGGGTGTCAATCGGCTCCTTCGACCAATTCGCCCCCTTGAGGATGTATTGGTCGCGAAAGAGCACATCGCCGGAAAAGAACAGTTTGCGCCGCCCGTGCTGGAGCAGCACGCTGGCTGCGCCCGGGATATGCCCCGCCGCGATGAACTGGATGGCGACCTCGTCGCCCTGTTTCTGGAAAATACGGGTTGCCCCCAGGGGCATGGGGTAAAAATGTTCCCGCAGGGTCTCGATTTCGCCCTTGGTGTACAGGGGATAGACCTTAACGCCCAGCTCCTCCCGCTGCCGCTTCATGACGTGCCAGGAATTCTCCAGCATCGGGAAGATCAGGGTTTGCGAGGGCGGCGAGATCAATATTCGCGCCTGAGGTTGCCGGCGCATGAGGATCGGCAGGCTGCCGATGTGGTCCAGATGACAGTGGGTGATGATAACTAGGTCCAGGGCGACGTTCTCCAGACAGTCGAGGAGAGGTAGGGCCTCCATTCCCAGGGACCCCGGGTCCATACCGCTGTCCACCAGGATGTGGAAGGAACCGATTTCGACTAAAACGCAGTGCGCTCCGATTTCCCGCCTACGGCAGAGGTCTGTAAAATGCATAAAAACTCGTCCTTAACATGAAAACTTGCGGGCGACTCACCCAACTCCGACCTTTTCAGGGTCCATGCTTGAGCCGGCCAGCCGCGCGGCGCAGGCGATTCGCAATCGCCGCCCCTAAACCGTGAGAGGGTGGACATTGGCAATAGATTTTTTCATAGGAGCGAGAAGTGTCCAGCTCCCACAGGAGACCGAAAAGCCTTTGGGCCATCTGTGCCCCATCCCCCTCCTCACTCAGAAAAAAATCATTCCTAAAAACCTCTTCACGATCCTTTCGGGATAGAAAGACCCTAGCAACCTTCTCCTCCTTGGCAAGGAGTAATTCCTCTGTTTTGAAAAAAAGATGCAGCGGAGTTCGGAGGCTGTAGTGTCGCCGAGGCCCTCCTGGGGCCCCCGGCGAGGCGAACTCATCGGCCTCTCCAGGGATATGGCCCGCCCTTTCCTTTTCCGCCAGTGCGATTTCCTCGTTTGCCAGCGCCCTTTCCTCCTCCGGCAACAGGATTTCCTTGTCCGGCAGTACGGACTGAATTTCTTCCAGGCTGATCTTGCCCGGGCGCAGAAGGCGCATCGGCGAACGGGAGAGGTCGAGGATCGTGGATTCCAGGCCGATGGGGCACTCGCCGCCATCCAGCACATAGCGCAGCTTTCCACCTAAAGATTCCTGCACATGTCGGGCGGAAGTGGGGCTGAGGTAGCCGAAGGGATTGGCGCTGGGGGCCGCCAGGGCGCATTTCGAGCGCCGGAGAATTTCCCGAAACAGGGGATGTGCCGGGATCCGCAGGGCCAGCGTCGGCCGGCCGGCCGTGAGGAGCTCCGGTACCCAGAATTTCTTGGGCAAAACGTAACTGAGGGGCCCGGGGGAAAATTTTTCGACCAGCGTGAGCACCGTCCGGCGCAAATCTCCGGTGAGCTCTGCCCATTCCAGAAGCTTTTCCCCATTCTCCACGTGCACGATCAGCGGGTTGGAAAGAGGCCGCCCTTTGATCTCGAAAACCTGCCGAAGGGCCCCGGTATTGGACGCATCCGCCACCAGACCGTAGACCGTTTCCGTCGGAAGGGCCGCCACACCCCCTTGGCGGATCCAATCCGAGAGCCGGTCCAAATTTTCCTGCGTCGGCGAGAGGATCGCCGTCTCTATTGTCCCCGAAGCCACCTCATTTCATGAGCAGCATATGGCGGGAGCGCTTGATCATCCGCGTGATGTGCCGCTGCTGGCGGGCGCTGAGGCCGGTGTACTTGCGCGGGAGAATCTTTCCCGTCCCCGTGGTATAGCGGGATAGGGAATCCACGTCCTTCCAGCTGAAATCCATCGGCGAACGCGATGACACCGGTGCCGCTCCTTGCTCTTCTGCCATAACTAACTGCTGAGCCAGCTTGCAGCCCGACCGGCTTTTTGGCAATACCCATTTTTAAAAAATGGAAAAAATCGCCGAACTTTTTCCCTGAAGCATCGCCGATGCATTTTCTTGGAGGCATTTTTCCAAGTTCCCATATGTTTCTCCGAATTTCTGATTCATTTTTCAAAGCTTTGATTTGTCCTTCAAGTTCTCCCCATGCGTTTTTCGAAGCCCACCGAGCCCGTCGTTGCTTTTTTAAGGCATTTCTGGTCCCCACTGTTTTTTCAAGGCTCCTGGCCCGTCGTTTTTTTTGCCGCCTTTGCAAGGGGCGATGAAAAGGAACTTTTCATCGCCCCTTGGGGCCCGCTACGCGGGCCGCTCCCTTCGGGAGCCAAAGGCGGCAAAAAACAACCCCAAAGCTAACCCCTTTTGCCCCGAATTCCTTTCGCACTGGACAGCAGAGGATTTCGCACTAGCTCTTTCGAAGCTCCATCCGCCGGAGAGATGGCAGAGCGGCCGATTGCACCGGTCTTGAAAACCGGAGTGCCGGTGACGGCACCGGGGGTTCGAATCCCTCTCTCTCCGCCAAAATCCCAGGGCGCGAGACCTATTTTTTCCAATCAGCGCTCGCCACTTTCCCGGGGTTCGTCGAAGGAGACTTTGCGCCGATATGGCGGCCATCTTGCAAAACGGCAGCCCCTGGGCCCAGAAGGGGGAAGAGCGAAAGGAAAAATACTTAGGCGAAAATTTCCCTAAAACTCCTCCGATGCGTCGAGAAACTCAAATTCGCTCCCATTTTCGGCGGCATTGAAATCATCCGCCTCGATATGGGCCTCTTCCTCGGGAGTAGAAGCAAGGCTGGAGGAAAGGTCCGGTGAATCGCCTGTCTCCACCGGTTCCTCCTCGCCCTCCAATTCCAGAATCACCTCATCCTTCTGGGCTTCCGCAGAAACAGTCTCCTTTGAGGAGACGAACTGGAAATTCTCCGCAGGAAGGGTGGCATCCGGACGTTCTTCGATGCTCTTTTCTTCGATAAGACCGCCCTCGGTGGGTGCAGGAGAAGCTTCTTCTTCCGGCAATGGAGCGGGCGCGGCCAGGCTCTTCGGAGCGCTGATCAGCTTCATGATGACTTCCTTCTTGCCCTCGCGGGCCATGTAAAGTAGGGAGAGGAGCAGGGAGAGGAGGAAGAACAGGATGGTCGAGCTGATCGTCCAGCGGTGCAGAACATTGCCTGCCTCTCCGCCGAAGATGGAGGTGACCGCGCCACCGCCCAGGGCCGAGCCCATGCCGGCATCCTCGCTGGGCCGCTGCATCAGGATAATGAGCACGCTGAAGAGGCTGATCAGGGTCAAGGCCAGACTGAGAAGGACGATGAGAAAACTGGTCATAAATTAGATGTCAGTCCATGCTGCATATCACTCGGTTCCCACTCAAGCCCTAAAAGGGAAAAATTTATCCTCGCTGTGGATTGAGGGTTGTTCCCATTACGAACCGAGGGGCATTTTTATTGCGGATTGGATACGAACCGAGAGGTGTTATCATCGTGGGCGGTTTCTCTCATGGAGGGATGCGCTTAAAGATTGGGAAACGCTAAAGGTCGGTCTCGTTTTTCCTTCGCTGGCTTTCGATTTCGGAGAAATCGGGCCCGCTGCGCGGGCCCCAGGGCCCCAAGGATTTTTCATCCTTGGGGCCCTGGAAAGCCAGCGAAGGCCCCTTCCCAGAATCCCCCTTCGCCAAAGTGCCCAAAGATCCCCTTCGTCCAAGCGGCAAAAAGTTGACACCCGCCGCCGTTCCACTTCTACAGAAAGCTTCGATGTGAAGCCAGGGTAGCTCAGCGGTAGAGCAGAGGACTCATAAGCCTTTGGTCGGCGGTTCGATTCCGCCCCCTGGCACCAGAAACTTTTTCGGACTGAGGTCTTTCGCCTTTCGTTCGAAGAAAAAACTCTTCCAAAGGCTCTCAAAAACTCTTCCGAGAATCCTCGGCAGGAGACTTTTTCCACTTTCCCTAACTCCAATGGCGGAGAGAGAGGGATTCGAACCCCCGGTACCCCTTCGGGTACATCCGATTTCGAGTCGGACACATTCGGCCACTCTGTCATCTCTCCGGAAATTTTCCCAACCGCGCCGAAGAAATTCGTGGGATGCGGGTCGCTTTGGCAAGAAAGTAAATTCCCAGAGGCTCTTTCTTTTTGGGAAAGAATTTTCGTTGACAGCAACTAGATACTTTCTCATCGTGCAATCTCTGCATCGGAAGATGCGGATAGAAGCAATCAAAAAAAGAAAGGGAATACATGATGGGAAATAGGACTCTGGGTTTTGTGTTGGGTGCGGCGGTGCTGGGTTCCGCACTGCCGAGGGATGTTTTTGGGAACAGGGAGGATGATTTTACTTTCGCCTGTTCGATAGTGGTTCCCCTGACGCGTATTCCAGGGGCACTGGAAGAATATGTCTCCCTTTTGCCGGAACAGGCTCCTCCGGGTAAGCCATGGGAGGGACAGCCCTTTTGGAAAGGGATATCAAACGCCTTCGCCTCTTTGGCCGGAGCGGACCTGGAGGGGCAAACGGCAACTGCCCTAGTGGCGAGTCTTGGGGAGGGGCAGAGTCCAGAAAATTTAGTCGAAAGTTTCATCACGTACGGAAAATCCCTTCTCGCCTCTCTGGGGGCAAAAGGAGGTATTCTGTGGACTTTGGCCGGAAACCTTAGAGTACAAATTTGGCCATCCGTCTACGATCCAAGCAGACGAAGATTTACAACCTTCGGCCTCGATCTCCACAGAGTTTATGCCCAGAGTTTGGCAAATTTCGCGGGTCTCTACCACCTCAGCAAGGACCAAAAATCATTTCTACTGGAATTGCCGGGCAAATTTTTTGGCACCAAGGGCGCCGTTCCGGCGGGCAGCTCAGCCGGGTGGGCTCCTGAGCCCACCGAAGCGTTATGTGCTATACTTCTGGATCTCCAGTTGATCTACGACTTGAGTTGGGGAAAAAATGCTTGCACTTACAATCTGTCGTTTTTGAGTAATCAGAAAAAACTCGTCAAGCAGTTTTGGGTTCTTCACTTAACCCGCTTCGCCGAGAGTCTGAGCGGAGTGGTTCAAACCCAAAGAGAAGCGGTGGATGATCCCTTCGGCGGCGCGGAGGTTCCCGATGAAAGCGCCAGCGCACCGGCTGCGGCCCTCCAAGGGAGCGCGCCCACCGGACCGACCAGAGGAAAAAGAGCGGGGGCCTCCAGCAGAGGAGAGGAAAGTGGCGAGGCGAGCGGCTCAGGCGAAAGAGCGGCAGCGTCCGGAAGCCAGGCAAGAGCCCCAGGCGGGAGCAGCGGATCCACAGCTACCACTAGAGTTTCCATTCCCGTATTTCCCGGAGACTAAATTCGTCTCCCTATTTCTCCCTTCCAGCGAAGAAGCTTTTTCCGCTTCTTCGTTTTTCATTAAAGGAAGTTCTTCTTATTAAAAACACAACGCTTGTTTCCGGAAGCCGCCAAGATTTCGGCTAAAAACAATCCCGGTTTTACGGCTTTCCCAGCTCCATGGTTCTAAAAATTCTCCCTCGAGGGACTTACTGTTGACAATCTTTACGGAGACTTTACCCTCTGCAGTCGATGGGTTTTATTTATTTTTTAAACCTGGGATCTGGAGGAAATAGGATATGATTCTTAGAAGAAAACCTGTGAGTGTTGCGCTGGGCGTAGCTAGTCTGGGAGGAGTGGCGTTGCAGGCCTGGACGTTCGATGGAAACAGAGAGGGGCTGCACATGGCCTATTCCCTCGTCTACACGTTGCCGTCCACAAAAGATCAAGTGGATGCCTACGCTGCTCTTCTTCCAGAATCACCCCCCAAAGGAGGGCAAGCCTTCGACGCACGACCGTTTTGGCAGGGAGTATCCGGCACCTTGGATCCCCTAGTAACAACGAGACTCAGTGCAAGTGGGGACACGCCGATGAACGCTGAGGAAGTGAGGACATATCTCAATGACTCGAGCGAAGTGATGGTATACGCGGAAAGATACCAACTTACTGATTACATAGGGGCGTTTTTTCCTTCTTTGCTTCGGGAAGAAGCCCTAGGAGAAACCTTTACCAAAGTATTCACGACGGCGATCTGGCCTGTTGCGTACGACAAGGAGAAGAAAAAATTTACGACCTTCGGCAATAAATTATACACCGCCTACGGCCAGAGCCTAACTGCCTACATGAATCTCTTCCACATTCCCACCGAACATAGGGCCGTCCTATACAGGGCACTGGGTATTATTTTCAATAAACAAACATCCCCTTCTTCCTTTACAGGGACTTCGTTCGGATGGGTCGCGGAACCGATCGAAACCCTTTACTTCCTAAACGTGGATCTCCGCATTATCCATCTGCTGGACCTGCACGGTGATTTTAGAACCACCTATCACGCCGATCTTCTGGACAACCTAAAACGCTTCATCGAAATGTTTTGGATTCACCATTTGGTCCGTTTTTATGAAAGCCTGCGGGAGTTCAACCAAGCCCAGGCAGGAACAGGAGAAGACGAG
>JAITKE010000017.1 GCA_031278595.1 Puniceicoccales bacterium | reverse complement strand
GATGGTAGTGTTCCGCCACCTTCTGCTGGATGTATTCCAGGGGCACCTGAATCTGCTTATCCTCTTGAAAAATGTCGCGCAACAGGCGGCTGAGCGTTGGGACATCGACGGCCGCCTTGGTCAGGGCGGCGTAGCTCGCGATGCGGGTCAGCGCCCCTTCCAGGCGCCGGACATTGGTCGAGACGCGCTGGGCGAGGAACTCCAGCACCTCCGAACTCAGGTGAAGGTTCATGTCGGCGGATTTCCTCCCCAAAATCGCCATGCGGGTCTCCAAATCCGGCACCTGTATGTCCGTCACCAATCCCCACTGGAAACGCGAGACCAGACGGCCCTCCAGCTTGGAAATTTCCGCCGCCGGCCGGTCGCTGCTCAGGAAAATCTGTTTCTGGGATTCGAAGAGTTCGTTAAAGGTGTGAAAGAATTCCTCCTGAATGCGCTCCTTCCCCGAGAGGAAGTGAATATCGTCGATCAGGAGAATGTCGACGCGGCGGTACTTTTGGCGGAACTTCGTCAGGGCATTGGTCTGAATGGCCTGGATGAACTCGTTGGTGAACTTCTCCGTCGAGGTGTAGACGATACGCGTTCGGGGCATCTGGTTCAGCACATAATGGGCGACGGCGTGCATCAGGTGCGTCTTGCCCAATCCCGTATCGCCGTAGAGGAAGAGAGGATTGTAGGCCCGAGCCGGCGCATTGGCAACGGCCATGCAGGCCGCATGGGCCATCTGGTTTCCCGCTCCGACGATGAAGTTCTCAAAAGTGTTCTTGGGATTGAGGAGGTAAGGATCGCCCTCCGTATTGATGACGCGATGCTCCTTCTGACCCTCCAGGGATAACTCCTTCAGCGCCTCATCCCCCAAGGACATCGAGACCAATTGCGGATTCTCCGCCGGCTGGAGCTCCGGAGTCGGGCTCGCCGCTTCCGCCTTCTCCTTCGCCCGTGACTGAAAGCAGAGCTTTACATTATGCCCCAGCACCAGCTGAAGGCGCTTGGTGATGACGTCGGCATAATTCTCCTCGATCCAGATGGCCGCGAAATCGTTCGGCGCCCCCAGGGTGACATTTTCATTATCGACGGCATCGCAGCTCAGGGAAAGAAACCAGGCATGGTAGACATCTTCCGGAAAAACGTGCCGAAAGTCCGCCTGAATGACGGACCACAGGGCCGTCAGAGACTCCTGCCCCTCCGCGGTCATGAGGGATTTTGGAACTTATTCACAAATACAGTTGAAACTTATTCGCCCAGGGACGTCAACTCTCGGTTTCCCCCATCGCCGGAGTACAGCGGTTCCGTTCCGGCTGAAAAACAACGCTTATCCCGCATCCAACCTAGTATTTGCCAGGGAAAATTCGGGGGCTTAAACCCTCCTCACCGCCCGAATTGGGGGCCCTGAGGGCCGCCTATGAGAGAAAGGCCTCCGCCTCAAGCGGAAAATATTCACAGCTTATTCACATCGACCCTGTGAATAAAAATAAGCGACCTCCCGAGGCGCCTGGGAAACACTTTCAGGGCTATAAATTCTTCTCCAAAGGACTTTTGAAATATTTTCCCATTGCCTTCCGCTAAAAGCTTTTCTCCGGAAAAATTCTCAGCTCACTTTTCTCGCCACCGATGGACAGTCCGCTGCAAGAGCTCTATCAGGAGATCATTCTGGAGCACAATCGCCACCCGCGCCACGCCCAGGCGATGGGCGATGCCACCCACTGGGCCAGGGGTTACAACCCCAACTGCGGCGACGAGATTCGAGTCTTCCTGCGCCTTCAATCGGACAGGATTGAGGACATCAGTTTTCAGGGCGAAGGCTGTGCCATTTCCAGGGCTTCCGCCTCCCTCATGAGCGAAAAGCTTTTGGGGCAAACGCTCGAGGAGGCCCAGCGATTCTCCGCCGAGCTACAGGCGGCCCTCTGCGACCGGGGGAATCCGGAGTTCTTTCAAAACCAGGGGGAACTGCTGGCCCTGGAGGGCGTAAAAAAGTTTCCCATGCGCGTGAAATGTGCCACATTGGCCTGGCATGCTTTTGATGAAGCCGTGAGAAAAGAAAGCTGAAGGAGGATCTATGAATTTGGATGTCATCAACCGCTGGTTTTTCGAGCTGCACGAAATGCTGTGGCATATGGACTGGACTGCGCTGTTTCACGACGTTTACCACAGCTTGCCCCTGCGCTATCTCCTCCTCCTCTGGATTTTCCTGCACCTCGGCCGTCTCCTGGCACAACCCCACCGCAAGCTCTGCATCGCCCAGGGAAAGGCGGGGAAGCTATTTCTGCAGAAATCGGCCCTCAAAGATCTCCTCATCCAGACCTGCTTCGACCAGGGCATTCGGACGAGGCCCCACATCGCCATCCGTCTCCACCCCCATCGCATCGAGCTCAGCATTCACTTCAAAATCCTCCAGCACCAGTCGCTACAGGACCTGGGCTCGCGGCTCCAGTTCGAACTGCAACGCCTCCTGGTGGACGAGCTCGGGGTGGCGAAAAAGCTGAAAATCCACCTCTTCGTGACCGGATTTCTGCGCTCGCAGCAGCTGCCAACGCCGATGGTGGCCAAGGCGGTGGCACCGGCAATGGCGCCGCCGGAAACGCCGAAATTCCTCGAAAAGCCCTAGAGGGTGTCTCGTCAAGGGCGTTTGCCGGAGGGTCCGTGTTTTTTGGGGCCGGCTTTCGATGTCGGAGGCATCGGGCCCGCGGAGCGGGCCGCCCGGAGGGGAAAAGGCCGGAGGCCTTTTCCTCTTCCGGGCAAAGCCGGCCCCCACCAAGACCAGTAAAGACGGCGCCCTCTAGAACGTCAGCAACCCCTGGCTCGCCAGGAAAAAGCGCGGTCGACCCGAAAGGTCGCGGCGAATGTGCACCGAACCAAAGCCTAAGCTCTCGGCTTCCCTCTTCAGCACCTCCCCATGGGCGATACCCATCTCCATCACCAGCCAGGCCGAAGGGGTCATGAAATTCTTCGCGCTTCTCAAAATGCGGAGCAGCTCGGCCAGGCCCTCCTCGGCCGCGCCCAGCGCTTTTCTCGGCTCGTAATCCCGCACCTCCGGTTCGGCGCTTTCCAGCTCCTCCGCCGTCAGGTAGGGCGGGTTCGCCACCATCAGGTCGAAGCGGCCCTGGATTTTTTCGAACCAATCCGAGCGGACGAAGCGAATATTGTCCACTCGATTTCTCTCCGCGTTCTCCCTCGCCAAATCCAGTGCGGCCGGATCGAGGTCGACGGCCATCACGCAGCTCCTCGGAAAGGCCCGGGCCAGGGCGAGGCCGATGGCCCCGCTGCCGGTCCCCAGGTCCAGCACCCGGGCCGGAGGATTTTTTTCCCATCGGCCCAGCAGCCATTCGACCAGCTCCTCCGTCTCGGGTCGCGGGATCAGCGCCCGCCGGTCACAGCGCAGCGAAAGTTCGTGGAAATCAGATTCCCCCAGCACATACGCCAGCGGCTCGCGCCGGCCCCGACGGCGCAGCAGAGGAAGGAATTCGGTCAGCAGTGCCCGTTCGACCCTTTCCCCTCGGCGCAGAGGGAGCTCGCAGCGCCGGCAGCCCAGGACGTGGGTCAGCAGGTGTTCGGCCTCGGCCCGGGCAAACCCCACGCCTCGGCCCTGCAGAAAACGCACGGCCCGTTCCAGCAGGAAGGACAAAGTCACCGCCGGCATAAAAGCCACCATTGACATAAGGACAAGGTCTTCGTCGACATAAGTCATCGCCGGCAGTGAAAGAGCCCCCGGCCGGTGGAGAGGATAAAATAGCGAAGGGTTGTTTTGGGGCTGCCTTGGGCTTCCGACGGACGCGGCCCGCCGGAGGCGGGCCACCGCCGAAGCCCCCTTCGGGGGCTTCGGCGCAAAGGCAGCCCCAAAACTACAAAGGTAGCCCCAAAATTAAAATCAGGGGGCTAGATTTATCAAGTGACTAGACTTCTATGCCGGCTGGCTTTCGATTTCGGAGAAATCGGGCCCGCTGTGCGGGCCCCAGGGCCCCAATGATTTTATCATTGGGGCCCTGGAAAGCCAGCGAAGGCATCCGCATTCGAGCTTGGGCGGATCACGCCGGAAATTCCCTCAGGCGCCTCGCCAACCCCCGGGAACGGAAACAACCTCAGATGTTTTGCCAATCTCCGGGAACTGGAAATAGCGTCAGATACCTTGCCAGTCGTTTGGGAACTGAGAGTCGGCTCTTTACAAATCTACCCAATGGGAAAACTCGGAGTTGACGCCGGATTCCGGCCACCTACAATACCGACCCAGGCATATGGCTAATCCTTATCATCGAATTCTGATCAAGCTCAGCGGTGAGATTCTGCGCGATGGGGCGCGGGGGGAGATTCTCAATCCCAAAATGCTAACCCTGTTGGCCGATGAGCTCAAGGAGCTCCATCAGGAGAAGATCGAAGTGGCTCTGGTGATCGGCGGCGGGAATATCTTCCGAGGCCTGGCGGGGCAGCATCAGGGCATCGAGCGCATTCGTGGGGACCACATGGGCATGCTCTCGACGGTCATCAATGCCTTGGCCATCGAGGGGGCCCTGCGCCAAAATGGCTTGGCGGCTCAGATCCAGCTCGCCGTCGAAATGCCCCAGATCGCCGAGCTCTTCCGCAAGGACAAGGCCATACGAGCCCTGCAGGAGGGGCGTATCCTGCTCTTCGCCGGCGGTACGGGCAGTCCACTGTTCTCGACGGATACCGCGGCCGCGCTGCGGGCGGTGGAAATCGAAGCCGATGTTATCTTTAAGGCCACGAAGGTCGATGGGGTCTACGACAAGGATCCACTCCAGTACCCCGATGCGGTGAAGTACGAGACGGTTTCCTTTCCAGAAGTGATGCAGAAGGGCCTGCAGATCATGGACGCGGCGGCCTTTGCGCTGTGCATGGAGAACCAAATGCCCGTGCGGGTCTTCGATATGCAATGGGGGAAGCGTCAAATCCTGCGGGCAGCCAGAGGCGAGTCCCTCGGGACACTCATCCAATAGCCCTCAATGCAGTTGACCATGGATGCCAATTTCTTGGAATCTTCCCAGAAAAAAATGCGGCAGGCGGTGGAGCACGCGGCCGGCGAATTCCACTCGCTGCACACCGGCAAGGCGACGTCGGCCATGGTCGAAAATCTCGCGGTCGAGGCCTATGGGAATCGCCTGAAGCTCAGGGAGATCGCCACGATCACGGTGCCGGACGCCCGTACGATTCAGATCCAGCCCTGGGATCGCAGCATGGTTCAGCCCATCGAAAAGGCGATTCTGCTGGCGAACATCGGCCTGTCTCCCGTGACGACGGGGCCCTTGGTCCGTTGCCTCGTGCCCGAGATGAGCGGCGATCGGCGCAAGGAGCTGGTCAAAGTGGCCCACGGCATGGCCGAAGAGGGGCGTGTGGGCGTGCGCGCGGTGCGGCAGGAGCTCATGAATGCCATAAAACAGGCGAAGAAGGAGAGCCATCTCGGTGAGGATGAAATGAATCGGCTGGAGAAGGAGATTCAGAAGCAGACCGATCACGCCATCGCAGAAATCGATGACCTGCTGGCCAAGAAGGAGAAGGAATTGCTGGGCATTTGAGTCTCTTTCGGCTTGCCACGCGGGTGAGACTTCCTTCGGTGCCGTTCCCTGAGCTCCGGCTGAATATCTACCAAGCCTTTGGCAGGACTCTCCGCCGGCTCGCTTTCACTTGCCCGATGGTGTAATGGTAGCACAACTGATTTTGGTTCAGTTTGTCTAGGTTCGAATCCTGGTCGGGCAGCCAGGAGGGGGTATTTTAAGTATTCAGAGGGAAATTTTCGGGTCGTTCAGTTTGTCGGTTTGCCGCCTTTGCAACAAGAAAAAATGTAAAGCGAGAGCTTTCATTTTTTCTTGTCGCGGCCCGCATAGCGGGCGAGAGCCCCTCGGGCTCAAAAGGCGGCAAACCCGTCCATCCGGATGGAGACGGTGCTCGAAAATGGGGCTCAGGGCAAAAATTTCGCTCTGTTGATGTCCTATTCGCCGTCTTTGGATTCCGAAGGAATCGCCCGCTTCGCGGGCACCAAGCCACAAACCTACGGTTTGTGGCTTGCAAAGACGGCGAAGCGCAAAAAATCAGTATAAATTCAAATTTGCACTTTAAAATTATTCCGTTTCAGGTTAATATAATCATTAATCGTAATCGCATACGATATTATGATGAAATTAACAGTAGAACGCTGTCTAAAACCGAAGTTAATTGAATTATTCACTAAATTTCCGGTGGTTTTCTTGACCGGGCCGCGACAGTCCGGAAAAACCACTCTTGCCAAGATGGCATTTCCTCATGTCCGGTATTTTAATCTTGAGGATCCTTCTCTAAGGTCGCGCATCGCGGAAGACCCCCATGGTTTTTTGAGACAGCATGAAAATGGAATTATTTTAGACGAAGTTCAGAATTTTCCGGATATTTTTTCCTAATTTTTTCCTATATTCAGCTCCATGCCGATGAGAGAAACAAGCCCGGTCAATATCTGCTCACGGGGTCGCAAAATTTCCTTTTGAACGAAAAAATATCGCAAACTTTGGCCGGAAGAGTCGGAATACTCGAGCTCTTGCCATTGAGTTATAGAGAAATATCCGATCATTATTCCGCACATTTGCCGGATATAATCTATGGCGGGTGTTACCCGCGGCTCTACAATGAAAATATACAGGCGACAGATTTTTTTGCAGGCTATGTGCAGACATACATAGAAAGGGACGTTCGCCAAATCAAAAACGTGTCGTCGTTGCATCAATTTCTTGCCTTATGCGCCGGCAGAGTCGGGCAAGTGGTGAATCTTTCTGCGCTCGGCAATGATTGCGGTTTATCGGCTCCCACCATGAAGCAATGGTTGTCCATCCTGGAGGCCAACTACGTAAGCTATTTGATTTATCCGTACTCGATGAACATAAATAAGCAAATGATTAAAATGCCAAAAATGTATTTTTATGATACCGGCGTGCTTTGTAATTTGCTCGGCATAAGATCCACTGATGATCTCAAAGTACATTTCGCCTATGGGGGTATTTTCGAAAATTTTGTTTTGAATGAAATCCTGAAATCTCAGTACAACCATGGAGAGAGAAGGAATATTTACTTTCTGAGGGACGCAAAGGGACACGAGATAGACTGCCTCATACCATCTAAAGATGGAAATTTTCTCTGCGAGATAAAATCTGCTGCTACTTTCCACAAGAATTTTGTAAAGAATATTATGTATTACAGAGAAATAGAGCCGAAAGCTAAAGGCATAGTCCTCTATAATGGGGATCAGAATTTTGAATTTAAAGGCGTGAGGGTCATGGGCTTTGAATCTTGGTCGGGAAGCCAGTAGAGGATGTGAATTCTTTCATAGGTTGCGAGGCTCTTTAGCTCTCTTGTCTTTTTCTCTATTCGCCGTCTTTGGATTCCGAAGGAATCGCCCGCTTTGCGCGGGCATCAAGCCACAAACCTGCGGTTTGTGGCTTGCAAAGACGGCGAAAGGACGAAGACAGGAATCGAGGCTTGCAAAGACAGCGAAGGCGAAACCCTGCTGGCACCATCCGCTCCCACGCCCTGAGAGAACTTGCCGGAAAAGCGAAAGAAGATTTGAAAACAGCGAAAGGAGACGAGAGGAAAATACAACTCCTCCCTACGCCACCCGTTCGACGATGAGGTCGTTTTCGGCGGGACGTTTGGGAGCGAGGCGATGGGCGGAGCGCAGGTATTCCAAGGCCGCTTCGAGATGGGTCTCGTCGTTGTAGTGCACCGTCAGCAGCGATTCGCCCTGCTTGATCTGGGAGCCGACCTTCTTGATCTCGGAAACCCCGACGGAGGGATCGATGCTGTTGTCCGGCCGTCGGGAGAGCAGCTCCACCCCACGGGCGATCAGGCCGGCGTCGATGGTGTGGACGTAGCCGCGCTTCATGGCCGATAACCGGCGCACCTGGGACGCTTTGGGAAATTTGTCCGGATCGTCGATGTAGCTCCCATCCCCGCCCTGGGCTACGACCATTTCGCGGAACTTGGCCAGGGCGGTGCCGTCGGAGAGGTGGCGCTTGATCATCTGCTTGGCGGAAAGCGTCGAGCCGGCGACCCCGGCGAGCCGAACCATTTCCATCCCGAGGCGCAGGATCAGCTCGTCGCTCTCGGGATCCACTTCGCCGTGCAGGATGCGGATGATCTCCTGGATTTCCAATCCGGTGCCGACGGTATTGCCCAGCGGCTGATTCATGTCCGTGACCAGCGCCACGCAGCGCCGATTCATGCCCTTGGCGACGCGGGTGATCATGCGGGCCAGCTGCTTCGCTTCCTCGAAGCCGCGGATGTAGGAACCATTGCCCCATTTGACATCGACCACGACGCCCTCGGCCCCCTCGGAAAATTTCTTGCTCAGCAGGCTGCAGGTCATCAGGGATAGGCTCGGGATGGTGCCGGTCTGCCGCCGGATGCGGAAGAGCAGGTGATGGATCGGCGTGATCTGCTGGAACTGCCGCGTAATTGCGCAGCCGACGTCGTGGACCTGCTTGGCGAAGCGCTCGGGCTTGAGGTCGACCGAAATGCCGGGGATCGCGCTGAGCTTGTTCAGATCACTGATGATGAAGCCCTCCTCCTCCCCCAGCATGGCCGGGACGGCGATCCCGCAGGCGGCGGCCAGGGCGATGAGCACCAGACCCGTCTTGTCCCCGACTCCGCCGGTGGCGTAGCGGTCGATCTTGGGCCGGGCGATTTTCGGCAGGGCAAAAACCTCTCCGGATAGCATCATCTCCTCCGTAAAGAGAGAGACTTCCTTCAGGGAAAGTCCGCGGAAGTAAATGGCCATGACCAGGGCGGCCAGCTGCGTGTCCGAAATGCGCTGTTTGAGAATGGATTCGGCCAGATAGCGGATCTCCCCCTCGCTGAGCTCCTCGTTGTCCCGCTTCTTTTCGATGAGAAGGTGAAAAGAGGGCTGAGGACTTTCTGCCTGATCCTTAGTGCTCTCCGATTCCATGAAAACTGGGCTTTGTGACCGACCCCATGAACTCCCTGCGGCGGAGCATAAGCTAGCACAGATTTCCTAAATTGTCAAGGCGAGATAATTCCCGTGATTTCCGTCAATAGCAAAATTGTGAGAAAATCCCCGCCAAAGCCGACGGAAATCCCGCTTCGGAAATCGCCCACCTAGAGGGCGTCGTCAAAATAAAAGTCTAATAAAGGGAGAAAGAGAGGAAGAAAAGAGGGCATGGAAAAAAGGACACATAGGAGATACGACCCATCAGATGAATTGTGGAACAAGAGGAGAAGGTTGCTATCTGATTTGACGACATCTTCTGGTTTTATTGCCGACCAATATCAAAAAGCATCCAAATTTGCTCTTGACTCCCCCCCCAGCACAAAGAAAGGGCGTTGTCCTATGTTGTACCGTAAGATTTTTGCCTCTTTTCTCCTTCTGTCGGTCGTCCTCGGTTTGCCGGCGGAAAAGATCCATGTCGTCTTCTTTTGCGACAAAAATCGTTTCTGCGAATACATCGGCGTGGCGGCCTACAGCATAGGCAAGAACATGGCGGCGGAAGACGAACTCGTTATCCATATCCTAATACTCGAGACAATGGAATACCATATGCTTTCCTCACATAAATAATCCTAACATAGCCATCACACATTTCGCAGGAAGTAATAGAAAACCATGGAATATTCCCGAAGGATTAGATATTCCGAATTCCCCTGTATTTATAGCAGGTACGCGAGGCCTTTCGTCGCAGCCAATCATCCGATCTTCCGAGCGAAAAATACCACGCCCTTCCGTCTCCCTGCAGCAGGAACAGAAAGTAATCTTTAAGGAAAAACTACTCGCCATGTCGCAAGGATCGTCGCTTCCACGGGAAGCTTGGGCCGCAATCCAACAAATTTCTGAGCTAGGAGATGTGCTCCAGCGGCTTGGCTGCCTTCAAGAGGATCAACAAACCCTTTGCTATGACTTCGACATCACCGTCGTGGGTTTGAACTTTCGGGCTTCCGATGACAGTCCGTCAACAATACCCTTAAAAATATCCGTACCTGCGTCACCCATCGCCATTTGCACCTTTCAGGCTACCCTTGATCCCCAAATGGACTCCGCCCCAGTGCAGAGAAATGAAATAAGGCTCAAGTCAGCGCCGGCCCCATGGATTCTCTGCCAGAGAGATTCTTCCTATAAGGTGATTATCAAAAAAAACCTGTGGGCGCTGCTCACCTTCGAAGGAGCACGCAGGGGATTCTCCGTTACCTTGTACCTTCATCCGTCATCATCAGCGACCTCAGAACAGATAGAATCTATTCACTCGGCGAGCGTCCAAGACTGGGGTATGGTGCGAGCTACCTTCGCGCCAGACGCCGATCCATCTCAAACCAAGCCTATTGCCGACATTTTGAATCTGCTTTCTAGAAAAGAAGAGCTGGGCCTAGTACAGAACAGCAGCGACGAAAATACAGTAAATTTGCAGTTTTCAAGCCTCTGGCACTGGTATCGCGAAATGTCCCCCTGGAGACATTACTAAAATCCCCTTTCCCTTTATACGTTTTCCATCGTCGGTGAATCCGTGCCCCCGGAATCGCATAGGAGATCACGCAATCGAAGTCCATCACCCAAGAGCTGACGAAATGGGTACCCTAGAGGGTGTCGTCAAATAAAAGAGGAACAAAGGAAAAAAGAGAGGAAGAAAGAGGGAATGAAAAAAGAACGCATAAGAGATACGACCTATCAGGCGAATTGTGGAACAAGATGAGGAGGTTGCGACCTGATTTGCAAGATGGAAAAGTCTCCATTTGATTTGACGACATCTTCTAAGGGTGAAGGCTGATCTGTTCCTGAAATTTCAGGGCCGAGCGATCGCGTCGGTCATCCCTCCAGCGCCGGAGGTCATGAAAGCTAACGTAGATCATGAGGCCCAGGAAGAAGAGGATGAAGAGGAGCTGGCTGCGCTGCCACCACCGCAGAGGAAAGCCACGCCCCGAGAGCTTTTGCAGCCCGGCCAGGATGAGGTGGCCGCCATCGAGCACCGGCAGCGGGAGGAGGTTGAGAATGGCGAGATTGACGTTGAGCATGACGAGAAAGGCCAGCAAGTTCCAAAGGCTGTGGGCGGCGAGGGTGTTCATCGTCCTGAAAATGCCCGGGGGGCCCATCAGGTGCCGCAGGGCCACGTCCGAGTGCGGCGAAAGCAGGCTGCGCAGGGTTTGGGCGCTCTGGGCGGCGTAGTTCCTAATCTGCCGCCAGGGCGAGAGGTGGAGCCAGACCATTTCCGGCGCGCATTCGATGCCCAGCCGGCGAAGGGTGGTCGCCGCTATGTTCCGGGTCCTGTAATTCCCCAGTGGGTATTCGTAGACACTGCCGTCGGGTTTCTGAAAGCGAAGCGAGGGGGGTGCGCCGCGGGATAGCCATTCGCCCAGGTTGGAAAAATCGGCCGAATGCGCCGGCAGGAGGAGTCCATCACCGGCGGCCAGGGAGGAGGACGACCGATGTCCCGTCGAAAATCCGATCTCGAAGCGGTCCTCGGTCCACTGGGACTTCGGCGAGGGGGATGAGTCCCGCGGGATGAGGCAGAGGATTTCCTGCCCTTGGGAATCTTCGAGCTTCCAGTAGGCCTTGCTGATGGGGACATCGGCCAGTGTGGCGGAGAGGGAGATCTCCTCCCCCCGTCGCCGCACCGAGAGCCGAATGGCCGAAGGGGAGCCCTGAAGATGATCCTGCAGCTGTTGGAGGGAGTAGAGCGTCTGCCCATCAACGGCCAGCACCTGGTCGCCTGTCTGCAATCCGGCCTGAGCTGCGGGGGTATTCGGCACGATGCCCGTGATCTTCAGGGAAGAGGTCGGGGCGATGCCGAGGCTGCGGAGACTGTCCGAACGATTACTGGATAGGCAGATTTTGACGGGATAGAGGGTGAGCGGGAGGATCGCGTCGCCACGGCGCACTTCCAATTCCACCATTGCCCGTCCTTGATCATCGTGGCCGGAGCCGAGACCGATGGCCTGTTGGATGGCTTCGAAGCGGGAGACCGGCTGCCCATCGACGGACAGAATGACATCGCCCAGCTGCAGTCCGGACCCTAGGCTGGGATTGGGAATGTTTCCGGAAGGAGTCGGGAGATGGGGGAAAATGTAGCCGACGGTGGTCGAGGAGTCTTCGGAAAAACCCGGTGTGCCGTGGATCCATAGGATGGAGGCCACGAATAATGCCAGGAGGAGGTTGAACAGCGGGCCCATCAGCGCAACGGAGCACTTGTCCCAGGCGCTCAGCTGTTTTTTGCAGGTGTCGGGGAGGACGTAGCTGCCCTCCAGGGCCTCGAGTTCGGCGAGTTGGGGCAGAGCCACATAGCCGCCCAGCGGCAGGAGCGAGAGGCAGAATTCCGTTCCCTGAAACTGCCAGGAGAGGAGCTTCGGCCCGAAGCCGATGGAAAATCTCGGGATGAAGAGCCCCTGGCGCCGGGCGGCTAGGTAATGGCCCAGTTCATGGATGAAGATGGAGACTCCGAAGAGGAGGATGCTGAGCAGGACGGAAAACATAGGCCGTGCGGCTCCGGAGGATCATAAGGATGCTCCTCGGCTGTCCAGTGTGTTCTGAGGAGGGGCGATTTTATGAAGAGTGGGAAGGGATTGTTTGGGGGCTGGCTTTCGATTTCGGAGAAATCGGGCCCGCGGAGCGGGCCGTCCGAAGGGGCAAGGACGGACGTCCTTGCCCCTTCGGACAAAGCCAGCCCCCAAAAAACAACCAACCCCAACGCCGCAAAGGCCAGAGGAAATTGGAGCTTAAGGGGAAGGAAATTTAGGCTCAAGGGAAGGATTTAGACTCAGGGATTGAGGTCTTGGAGTACCTGGGGAAATCGTTCACGTGCTTCGTCGCTTTCATCCCTAGCTCTAGCCCTAGCTCTGGCCATGATCCTAACTTTGGCCTTGGTCCTAGTCCACTCCTTCGCCTGCTTCCGCAGTCCCATTCGGATGGCCGTGTCGATGATCGCCTGCCCCTTTTGGTATCGGTCGTTTACGGCGTAGGCCCTCTGGCTTACGCCGGGTCGCTTCGGATGCCAAATGTATGCCTTGACGGCATATCGGATGATGTCCAGTGGAGTCCTTCCTTCGGAGCTCTGAAGGGAGTCGTTCGTCAGCTCGGGAGCGAGTTCCTGTCCGGCTCGGGGCATATCTCCGCACACCAGTTGTAGAAATGGATTATTCTGGCCGTATTGCTCAACCGCCCCCTGGAATTCGGTGAAAGTATCTGGCCTTAACAGCCTCATGATGACGGATTGATTCTTGAAACGCCGGAGACGGTTCGTGGTAAAAATAGATTCTATGCTGAAGAACAACATGACGGGGTAATGCTCCGCGAGGATGCAGAAGGCTTCCCATTCCCCTTGCCACTGCAGGGCGTACAGTGGATTGGTGGGGAGTTGATGTGGATGATATTCACCGAAGGATTCGAAGGGAACCCAGGTGGGGATCAGCCCGATCCGGAGCAGTCGGCGGAGCACGGCCGCTTTGTTCGTGACATTGGTGCGGATGGTCAGGCTGAAAGCATCTTCTCTGGCGTTATTGCGGGCTTCCAGGATTTTTCGAATTCTCCGGGGAAGTGTTTGGTGGAGTTGCTCCAGATGGGCCAGGACGGCGTCCATGATACGGGTGTAGCCGCTGAGCCGAAGGGCGAGAAGTAGGGCATTATCCCCACGCCGTGGTTCGCGCCTGAAGAAATTTACATCGCCCCGGCGAAGCATAAAGCCGACCATCTCCTCCTCCCCCATCGTCATGGCCAGCTGGAATGGGGTCATTCCTCCATTCTCGCCGTGCGGGTCGGATCCATCGTTGACGCATCGCGGCCAATGCGTCACGAGGGCTTTTACCTTAAGCAGCTCTCCATCGCAAACCGCTGAGAATATTTCCTCTCTGCGAGGATGATTGATCTCAGCAAATTGAAGCATATAGTCGATGATGGGCCGTTGTTCTCTCTCCACAGCCAGGAGAAAGGGCGACAGCCCTCGATATTCCTCATCGCTGTACAGATTCAATTCCGGTATGTCGTTGACGCATCGCGGCCAACGGTCGATGAGTTCCTGCACGGCGGCCAAATCCCCATCGCAAACCGCTTGAAAAATGGCGTCGCGGGGCGGTACTGCCTCGACAGTAGAGCACAGCAGCAGGAGTCCTGCGAACATCCTAATCCCCCCAAACTTTCTTAAGTCCATAGCCTATAAAGCCCATGAAAAGAAACCTCGGGAGTGCGCAAGAGTTTTACACCGATTGTACTGCGATTAAAAAATTGCCTCCGGGCCCAGATTCTGCCATAATGGGCCCGTGGATTCACGGCTCTTGGATGGGGAGGGGGGAATATCTCCCATCGTGCGTTTCGTCGACAATATCCTGGAGCGTGCGGTGGAAGCTCATGCCTCGGACGTGCATTTCGAGACCTTCGAGCGGGACATGCTGGTGCGGCTGCGCATCGACGGGGTCTTGCGGGAATATCCGTCACCGGAGCGGGACCTGGGCGATGCGATCATCTCGCGGGTGAAGACCCTGGCTAATTTGGATTCGGCGGAGAAGCGCCTGCCGCAGGACGGCCACATCGAGCGCGAGTACGCCCGACACCTGGTGGATTTTCGCGTATCGACCTTGCCAACCCAGTACGGGGAAAGCGTCGTCCTGCGCGTACTGGATCAGGGTTCCTGGCATTTCGACATCGACAAGGTCGGCATGCCGGCTCCCGTCTTGGCCGCGGTCAAGGAATGCCTGAATGGAGGTTCCGGAATTTTACTGACCACGGGGCCGACCGGCAGCGGCAAGACGACGACGCTGTACAGCGCCCTCCAGTACATCAATCAGGAGGGGATCAAAATTCTGACCGTCGAGGATCCCGTCGAGTATGAGATGGACGGGATGATCCAGGTCAATGTCCACGACGAGGTGGGCCTGAGCTTCGACCGGGCGCTGCGGGCCTTCCTGCGCCATGACCCGGACAAGATTCTCGTCGGCGAGCTGCGCGATACGGAAACCGCCAGGGTGGCGATTCAGGCGGCCCTGACCGGCCATCTGGTACTGGGTACCCTGCACACCAACGATGCGCCGAGTACGGTGATGCGCCTGGTGGACATGGGGACCGAGCCCTATCTGATCGCCGATACGGTCAAGGGCATTCTAGCTCAGCGCCTGGTACGGCGCATTTGCGAGCCGTGCAAAGAGGCCTGCGAAGCGACGGCGGAGGAGCTGCGTTTTTTTCCAGAGCTCAAGGGCCAGACCCTTTACCGGGGCCGCGGCTGCGAGGCCTGTTTCCGCACGGGCTACGCCGGCCGTTTCGCGCTCTACGAATGGATGCCGGTTTCGCTGGCGATCCGTGAGGCGATCCGCGCCCACTCCTCGTGGACGCAGATCCAGCATTTGGCGATGCAGGAAGGCTATGTGCCCCTGCAGCGGGAGGGCCTCCATCACATCCAGAACGGGGAAACGACGGTATCCGAGCTATTGAGAATCCAGTAAGCGTTCGACCTAGGCGCTGTCGCCGAAATCCAAAACCCTCCGGGCGCCCTCGCCAGTAGCCAGGTTC
Organism: Puniceicoccales bacterium; assembly: GCA_031278595.1. GTDB lineage: Bacteria > Verrucomicrobiota > Verrucomicrobiia > Opitutales > JAIRLG01 > JAIRLG01. Next base: position 13,178 of record JAITKE010000017.1, on the reverse strand, counting down.
TCGCCTTCTACGGTGAAAAATGCCTTCTGTCTGGGCGGAGGGATTTACGCCTAAAGAGGGAATTTTTATATCATAGGGAACTCCGAACGGGCCACCCTCGGTGTCAAGGCCAAGAAGCTCCTCTTTTTTGGGGTTGCCTTTGGTTTCCAAGGGAAGCGGCCCGCCGAAGGCGGGCCCACGCCGAAGCCCCATTCGGGGGCTTCGGCGCAAAGGCAACCCCAAAAACAAAATCCAATAACTCCCTTTTCGCTGCTTGATTTGACGACACCCTCTAGGCAGTAGGCTTCTTTCGAAACGATGATAAGGCGATATAAAGAAAGAGTAATTTTGAGGGAGTAAGTAGGAGATGTTTGAGCTTAAAAGATTTATCGACAGAAGAATTCATCGTTCCGAAAGAAGTCTACTTTCGCTTTAGAGGGTACATCGGTTTTTTGGGGCCCCGGGACAGCCCTCGAAGAGGGCTTAAGCGGCTAAAGCCGCTTGCTCGCGAAGCGAGCGTCCCGGGGCCCCCGCCCAATCTTTTATTTGACGACACTCTCTAGGAGAAGCGCTTGGCCAGGGCCAGGCGATGGATTTTGGCATTGTGCCGCACATCGACCGGCAGTTTTTTGCGGAAGAAGAAATGCCGGATGCGGCGGGTCTTTTCGTAGCGCTCCGCAATTTCCCGAAGCTCCCCGATGAAGCGGTTTCTCTGGTAGGTCCAGAGCGGGTAATGCCCGAGTTTCGGCTGGACGACGATGGCGGGGAACGTGAGGCCCTTTCTCCTCAGGCCGATGAGGGCGCAGCGGGCGACGGATGAGTGCTTGAGAAAAAAGGGTTCCGTGCAGTCGGGGTAAAAGATCTCGTCGCCGACGAGGACGCGCTCCGCCCGGCGGCCGCAGAACCAGAGCCGGCCCTGCTGATCCAAAAAGCCCAGGTCACCCATGCGGTGCCAGACCCTGTCGCCGTCCTGAATCTTGGCCAACCGGGTCTTTTCGGGTTCGCCGTCGTAGCTCTCCGTCACCATGGGCCCGCCGACGATGATCTCCCCCACGTGGCCCGTCGCCAGCTCCAGGGCCGGTTCCCATCGGGGAATGGCTTCCTCCGTCACCCGAATGATCCGCACTTGGGCACCGGTGATGGGCCGTCCGACGCAGGTGCCGCTGCCGTTTTCCTGAAGGACCTTCCAGCGGGAGAGGATCTCGTCGCCGCGGATGTCGGTGATGGGCAGGGCCTCCGTTGCACCGTAGGGGGTGTGGATCTCGGCTTGGGGAACGATGCGCCACAGCAGCTCCAGCGTTGGGATATCGCAGGAAACGCCGGCCAGGAATAGGAAGCGAATGTCCGGCAGCTGAAGGCCGTGGCGGTAGCCGTAGAGCGCGATTTTTCTCCACAGCACCGGGGCGCCGAAACTGCTCGTGACGCGGTGCTGCCGAAGGGCCTCGATGATCTTTTTGGCCCGCAGCCGCGAGGGCTTCGTCGCCTCCATCTCGGGAAGGACACTCGTGCGCCCGATGAGGGGATTGAAGAGCGAGAAAATGGGTAGAAGGGGAAGATCGACGTCGTCTTCGGACAGGGGATAGTTGCGCCGTAAAGCCTCCAATTGGGCGGAGAACTGCCGGTGGCTGTAGCGGACACCTTTGGCCGTCCCCGTCGATCCGGAGCTGAAGAGGATCGCCGCCAGGTCATCGGGATGTACGGAAACGCCGGGAGACCGGCGGAAGGGGGATTCGGAGGAGGCGGTGCAGCGTTGCCAGGAGCGGAGGAAGCCCCGGGTGAGCCAGATCAGGCGTGGCCTGGGCTCGAAGGAGCGGAGGAAAATGGAGGCCCATCGCAGCCTGCCTGCCCCGAGGATGAAGTCGGGACGGGCCTTCCGCGCGCAGGACAGGAAACGCCGCAGGCCCATGCCGGCATCGATGATGATGGGAATCGCCCCCAGGCGCAGGAGGGCAAAGGCGCCGGTGATGAGCTCGTGCCCGGGCCGCACCGCCAGCAGGACGCGATGCCGCTTCGAGAGATGGAAGCTTTCCCGCAACAGGCGCATCAGGCCCTCCACTTCCTCGTGCAGATCGCGAAATGTTTTGGAAATCCAGTGGGTCCTAAGGCCCAGCAGGCGACGCCTGGGGATGAGTAATGCTGGGCGCTGGGGGCTCTTCTGGGCGTGGAGGACGAGCCGGTCGGCGATGTGGATGCTGGACATCTCCCCTTCTCCCATGACGGCAAGACGCTAGAGCTTTCTGTTCCATGGCAATCTGATAAGCCCGCGTCCGGCAGAAATGTTTCCGGTAATGACGATGGCCGACCAGGCTTAGGGCCATGACGCCCAGAAGGGTCGTCAGGCCGAGGCCGGGGATGGCGGTCGAACAGGTCCAGAAACAGGCCAGATGCTCGTCACAGAACCGGAGAATCCCCTCGAAACCCCGGATATAGGGGAGCAGGAGCTGCGTCAGAATCCAGTGACCGGGGCCGCCGAAGAGGCAAGCGATGATCAGGGTGCAGAATCCGCCGATGATGAGGCCCAGGGCGAGCGGAATGGCGATGAGATTGATGAGGATGCCGCCGAGGCTGAAGGAGCCGAAATACTCGATGCTGAGCGGTAGGGTCAGCAGGGCGATCGGTGCCGAAATGCAGAAGGAGTTCAGGCCATAGGAGAGCAAAGGGCGCAGCCAATGCCTCCAGGAGAGGGGTTTGAAATTGGGTGTCTGGGGCCGTAGCCGGCGCGAGAGGTGGTTCGCCAGAGGACTTCCTAGCAGGGCGATGCAGAGAACGGCGCCGTAGGAGAATTGCATTCCCCAATCCCAGAGTTGCTGGGGATGGGCGAGCAGCGAGAGAAGGCCGGCGAAGCTGATGGCCGAGAGCGTCGAGGCCCTTCGCGAGAAAAAGCCGGCCGACCCGAGATAGGTCCGCATGAGAAAGGCCCGTATGGCCGACGGCGGAGCGCCGATGATCCAGGTGTAGAGGCCGAGGAGGAGGATGCAGGGCAGTCGGCGCCGTCGCCGGGAAAATCGCAGGCATTTAAGGAAAACTTCCAATGCCCAGCCGATGATGTCGACGTGCAGGCCGCTGATGGCCAGGAGGTGCGCGACGCCGGTGCGGGTGAAGAGCTGCTTCTGGGAGCGCGGCAGATCGCCCCGGCAGTTGAGGAGCATGCCCCGCAGGAGAGGAGTATCCCCCTGGGGGCACAGGAGTTGTGCTCTGGCCCGTTCCTGGAGCCGCCGGCAGTGGCGAAAAAAGGCCGGGCCCTCACGGACGACGGAGCGAATATTCCCGCGGTCGATGTGGAGCGGAATGCGCACCCGTTGCAGATAGGATTCGAAGGAATGGGCCGTGGTTCTGCCCTTCAGGAGCTGGAGATGGGCGCGGACGCGCAGGGTCTGGCCGCGGTAGTGCCGCTGCGGGGATTTTTTGTCGAGCATAAAGTAGACCCGTTGATTTCTAAAACTCGAGGCCAGGGCGGGGCCATCGAGGAGGATCCCCTGGCCGTAGATCTGCTGCGCCCGGGCATTCGTGCGCTCGTAAGTCCGCTGCAGGCGGAGGTCGAGGGTGTACCAGCCGTCCCGAAAGCCCTCGGCGTCGATCGGCGGCGGGCTACGCCACTGAGCATAGACGGCAAAGGCCAGGATACAGCAACTCGGGCGGATCAGCGCCCCTTCCCAGCCCTTGTCTCCGAAGGGTTTGTCTGGGTCTCCCCAATTCCGACGGCGGTGAGAAAGGAGCTGAGATAGGAGGAAAAGTATTCCCAATGCGGCTCCTGGAGAACCTCGCGGGAGCCATTCCGCCAGGACGATGCCAAACCCGAGGCAGAGTAGCAGGCGCCACAGGGGCGCTCGGTCGTCGACGCTGGGGAGAGGCAGCATGAAAGATTGTACCCTCGGGCCTATCGGAAATCCTCCCCTGAGGCAAGTGTGTTTTTAGGGAAACCCTGGATTTTGTATGTGGTTTTTAAAGCAACCCCTGGGTTTTTGTGTGTGGGGCCGGCTTTAAAAACAAGGAAGCTCTTTCCTCAATTTAAGGTCTTCATTAAGAAGCTTGTCGACTTCCAACGCTTTTTCTGTCGATGACTTTATCTAATTTTCCTCAATCACCACTTTTCGGAACATCCTTGCCAAATCCGTCATGGGCCTTTTGAACCGATTCCTGCATCGCTTGCTGAAACATCTTCCTTAATATGCATCGCTTGCTGAAACATCTTCCTCAATTCCGCCTGGGATAAACGCGGTTTTCCGGCTGCTGCTTTTCCTGCATTCCCGCTTTCTGGCCGTGGAGGTATCGCTGCCGCTGCTGGCTGAGGTCGTGAAATTGGTTTGAAGTGCCCTTTAATGGGCCGGAAAAGATCTTCAAATCCACTTTGCAGGCTTTCGCCTCCAGCGGCAGGATTTGTATCCCCTGGCTGCCCTTTTGGAGTCCGATCTGCCAAAGGTGCCTTCGCGCTGCTGCTACTAAGTCCTGCCAACGAATCAGGAGCGGGGGCTTTTGGTGACGACGAAGGGGCTTCTGGGGCTCCTTGGTCCTCTGGCAATGAGGAACCAGAAAATGGGGAATCCTCCCCTGGCGAAGGCGAAAGGCCTTCCTCTGGCGGAGGCGTTTCGCCGGCTTCTGGCTGATCTGTTTGCTGAGCTGACGGAGATTGATCTATATCCTCAGCTCTTAGGGCTCCTTGAGCCTCTGGTCTAATCAGTTTTCCGTCATTAATCAGTTCTCCGTCATAAAACACCAGTTCTTCATCATCATCATCAAAATGCTCAACAGCAGGACCAAGTCTACCTTGCAAGCTCTTTTCATCACCAATAACAGTAGGCTTTTCCTCCGAAAGTGCTTGCAAAGCCCTTGTCGCAGAACTAGATCCTATTCCCACGAATTGTTTAATGGTTGCGAACCAGGCATGGATTCTGGCTCCCACTCCCGTCCTCTTTTCATCCATCGTTCGGATTTGCGAGGAAACTTCCCTGAAAGAAAACTCACCTAAGCTCATGATGAAAGTATTGTAACGTTTTTTCTCGTCTTGAAAATCCCAAAATTAAACGTGTGGGGGAGCACCTATGCGATAACCGCCAGCCGCCGCCTTTGGAGCCCTTTGGGCTCGTCCGCGGAGCGGACTACGCCGGGAGCCCCGGCCAAATGGCTGTTTGGCTGGGGCTCCCGGCGCAAAGGCGGTAGCAAAAAATATCTTCCACCACCTCTACCCTTCCCCTAACCTGCCGGCGCGGCTAGCTGCTAGGCTTGCTGCGCCCGAGCCGCTTGTCCTTTTCGAATGTGCTCTTCCTCCGCCGTCGAAATGCCATTTAATTCCAGCAGATGCGTGAAGACCTGCTCTGACGTGGGCCGATGTTCCGGTTCCGGATCCATCATCCAGGCTGCGAGCTCCGCCATCTTCTCAATTTCCGCATCCGTATAGGCCTGTCCCGTTGCGGCTCTCAGGCTTTTATTGAGCTCAGTTAAAGCCACTCGGAAGTAGTTCCTCCTCGCCTCGTAATCCATGCCTGCGGCTTCCGCAAGGTATCTGGTTGAGTTGTTGTAAAAACGTTCTCTGCTCATCTCAAGCCCTTTTCTCCCGAAAAACAATCCTGGTAAGACTGTACCCTCTGTGTAAATATCGTAAGAAGGTGCTATTTTTATTTTCTCCGCTTCCACTTGTGGGAGCAAATCTTCTTTTTCCCTTTGCAATTCTGCCAATTGGTTCTCTCTTTGCTGTTTTATCTCAGTTCGTCTGGCAATAATAGAAGGAATAGAAGATGAAGGAAGATTGGCGGCACGATCGATGGCCTGTTGCAGATTTTCTATCCGAGCAACAACTGTGTTCAACTTCTGTTGCGCCGGAGATGGCTGCGTCACCTCCGGAGGCCCATTGTGATAAAAAGCTCCCATTGGATTACCAATGCTGTTCAGTGAGCCTAAATCTATGATATGCAAATATCCATCCTGATCCAGCATAAGATTATTGGCCTTTATGTCACAGTGAACCTTTCCAGCCGAATGAATGGCCAACATTTCAGCACTGAATTCCAGTGCTTTTTGCTTAGCCCACGAGAGGTTTTTCGGAAAACCTCCTGAGGTTTCGTAGGGTGAATCTTCTGTAGAATTCTCTAATATCGCTTGTAAATTTTTACCTCGAATTCTTTCCTGGATGATGGACCCATCCGGTCCTTTCCCCACGACAGTGACCACACCGCCAAATCCTTGAAACTTGGCAAAATCCACCACTTGTCCAGGATTCCTCTCTTTCTCTGGATTTATCTCTTGGCTCTCCGGTGAAAGCACTGCCTGAATATTCTTCTGCTCCTGTTCGAAAGCTTTATCGACCTGCTCCTCAACCACTGCTCTGAGGGCTTCAGAAGCGGCCAATTCCGCAGCCATATCTAATTTGCCTTTTTCTTCATTTTCCCCATCTCCGCGCGCCACCTTGACCACAACCTCCTCTCCATCGATGATCGCTCCGTACACTTTACCAAAAGCCCCCTCCCCTAGAAGCCGCCACTCTGTTCTGTCCAATGGAATCTCGCTGAAATCCTTCAGACTCTTGTCGCCGATGAAATGCGCTTTCCTCTCCGACTGCTGGGACAGAATTTTCTCAACGTCGCCCGACCTCCGAGTTTCATCCGTCCTCTGGCTCTCCATTCCTCCTTCCCACAGGTGCTGCTCACTCCTCTGGGCCGAAGCCGCCGGCCGTGTTCGATCGGATCCGTGCTCCGCCAGACTGGGAGCTCCCGTCACGGGCGAAGGGACTTGCCGGGCGGCCATGGGATTTGCTGCCGTGGGGGATTGATTTAGCCCAGGACTTCCCCCATTCGGCCGCCTGCTAGATCCCTCTGGTTGCCAGGGTTCCTCCGCTTTCGGCGATGACACAAGATCGAAGGAATTCACGGGGTTTTCATCGTCACCTAAATCCTCTTCGAGCCTCGCCATCCATTCACTTCCACTGGTCCCAATGCCAACCGCTCCGTCAGAAACTGGGACATCGCTTTCAGACACCGAGTCGCCCTGCTCAGCCGCCTTTTTCTCTTCCGGTTCTTTCAAATGAAGAGGAAGCGTGGAGTCTTCTGAAAAATCGGGATTAGGGGTTGCCTCCTTGTCGTCGATCGTCTGGTTCGGAGAGAAGGCCGATGCAGTCCTTTCAGTTTCTTCAGTAAAAAACTCATCCCAACAGTGAATCGAGGCATAAGTTACCAGCAATCCAAAGGACAGACCTAGAATAGACCAAAGGGAACGCATCATTTTTTACGGGTTAAAGCTATGGAGCCCCCTCTGAAAGAGCTTATAAAAAATCTGTAAAGGACAAAAATTCTCTCTCTCGTTTATTTCCATCTTCGACGGTTGGCAAAAAAACCCTGATGTTCCTAAAAATTCCTGATATTCTTGTGTCTCTGTTTTTAGAGCGGTTGCTTCGAATATTGGGGCTGGCTTTGCCTGAAGGAAAAGGACTTTGTCCTTTTCCTCCAGGCGGCCCGCGCAGCGGGCCCGATTCCGAAGGAATCGAAAGCCAGCCCCACCATCCCACCGTTCATCCATAATCGGGCGAGCGGGGCCTTTCCCCTTGCTCCGTATCTGATAGCTAAGTGTAAACTTTTCCCCCGCCTTGAAAATCCTCAAATCAAACGCGTGGGAAGAGATCTCTCTCGCCGGGGCGGGTCTCTCTTCTTGACAGAGGGTGTCTTTTCCTAGGGGGTCTTCTCCTGACAGAGGGGGTCTTCCTTTGATCTCGCCTGTGAGGGCGGACCAAAATCGCCAATACTCGGCTGTGGCAGCTCCGGCGATCCGCGCTGGGCTTCGGAGAATTCCAAAGGCTTTGAAGCCCAGCGCCTGCTGCGCGGAGCGCAGCAGCAAAACTTAAAAGTTTTGGGATCGCCGGAGCGGAGACCCGAGGAGGCCGGAAATTGACTTGCCAAGTATCATCACCATCCTCCCCAAGTATTATCATCATTAATATCGGCCGGTCTCTCCTCTTGACAGGGAGGGCAAAAGGCGCAGGTTGCGCTCGCTGATGGCATTTTTCGGGACTCGTGGACCATAAGGACAGCCTTAATCTGCCGCGGACGAGCTTTGGGATGCGGGCCAATCTGACCGAGCAGGAACCCGGGCGCATCGCCCGCTGGGAGGCCCTGGGGCTCTACGAGAAGATTCAGGAAAAAAACCGGCGGGGGCCGCTCTTCGTCCTGCACGACGGGCCTCCTTTCACCAACGGGGATGTCCACATCGGCACCGCGTTGAACAAAATCCTCAAGGACATTCTTCTGCGCTACAAGTCCCTGCGGGGCTTTCGGACACCCTATGTGCCGGGTTGGGATTGCCACGGCCTGCCGATTGAGCACAAAGTGGCCCGGCAGATCCGCGAGGAAAAGCGCACGCTCTCCGCCGTCGAGCTGCGGCGGGCCTGTGCCGATTTCTCCCAAAAATTTCGGGATCGACAGCGACAGCAGTTCTCGCGGCTCGGCATTCTGGCGGACTGGAAACACGAGTACCGCACGATGGATCCCGCCTACGAGGCCTCCGTTCTCGAGATTTTTGCCCGGGCGGTGGAACAGGGCTACATCTACCGCCGCCAAAAACCCGTCTACTGGTCAATTCCCTGCCGAACGGCCCTGGCGGAGGCGGAGGTCGAATACCGGGAACACCGCAGCCCTTCCCTCTGGGTCTCCTTCCCCCTCATCGCCGACGAGCATTCGCGGAAACTCGGCATTTCCGACGGGGCCGCCTTCGTCATCTGGACGACCACGCCCTGGACGATGCCCTCCAATCTGGCCATCGCCCTCCATCCCGCGCTCGACTACGTCGAAATCATTTCCGAAAGGGGAAGATTCCTCGTCGCGGAGGCCCTCGCCTCCTCCTTCGCCCAGGCCTGTTCCCTTTCGAACTGCCGAATCGGCCAAAAGTTTTCCGGGAAGGACGCCGAGGGCCTGCGCACACGGCACCCTTTTCTACCGCGGGAGAGCCCCGTCGTCCTGGCGGACTACGTCACGACCGAGACCGGCAGCGGCTGCGTCCACACCGCGCCCGGGCATGGCCTGGAGGATTACCAGACCGGCCTGCGCTATCGGCTGGAGGTCTACAGCCCCATCGACGACGAGGGGTGCTATGTCGATGACGGCCGAATCCCGCCGGAGTGGGTCGGCCTCTCCGTTCTGGAAACGGAGAATGGTTCCCCGGCCAACGAAGCGGTCATCCAAAAATTGCGCAACAACGGTCATCTGCTGGCCTGCGAGAGGATCACCCATTCCTACCCGCACTGCTGGCGCTCGAAAACACCGCTCATCTTTCGGGCCATGCAGCAATGGTTCCTCTCCATCGACCACCGAGACCTTCGGCAACGGGCATTGGAGGCGATCGGGCGGGTGCGCTGGCTTCCGCCCTGGGGAGAAAACCGCATCCGCGGGGCCGTCGGCTCGCGGCCGGATTGGTGCATCAGCCGCCAACGCAGCTGGGGAATTCCCCTCCCCGTCTTTTTCAACGGGCAGGACGAGGCACTGCTGGACGCGTCCGTCATCCGGGCCGTCGCCCACAGGATTCGCCAGCACGGCAGTGATTTCTGGTTCCGCTCCGACGCCGAGGAAATTCTAGAAGGCATCGAGCTCCCGAAGCCCTGGTCCCGGGAGAATCTGCGCAAGGGCGAAGATACCCTCGATGTCTGGATCGACTCCGGCAGCAGTCACTACGCCGTGCTGAAAAAGAACGAGGAACTGCGCTTTCCGGCTGACCTCTACCTGGAGGGCAGCGACCAGCACCGCGGCTGGTTTCAATCCTCGCTCTGGACCAGCCTCATCACGAATGATGGCCAGGCTCCCTATCGAAGCGTTCTGACCCACGGCTTCGTCGTCGGTGATGACCGGAAGAAAATCTCCAAAAGCGATGGCAAGCCTCAGACCGCCGATGATTATGTCCGGCGATTCGGTGCCGACATCGTTCGCCTGTGGATCGCCTCCGAGGACTTTCGGGATGATATTCCGCTTTCCGATGACATCTTCACCCATGTCGTCGCCACCTATCGGACCCTTCGCAATACGCTGCGCTTCCAGCTGGGCAATCTCTTCGACTTCGATCCGGCCGGAGACACGGTTGCTCTTCCCGACCGGACACCCCTCGACCGCTGGGTGGTCCAAAAGGCCAAGAGGCTCATCCGGCAGGTGACGGACGCCTTTGAGAACTACGAGTTCCATCGCGCCTACCAATACATCCGTCACTTCTGCCACGTCGAGCTGTCGGCTCGATACCACGACATTCTCAAGGACCGACTCTATACCCTGGGTCTCCGGTGGCCGAAGCGGCGCTCCTCCCAGAGCACGATTCAGCAGATTTTCCAGATACTGATTCGCCTGCTGGCCCCCATCCTCAGCTTCACCTGCGATGAGGCCCATGAAGCCCAGAGCGGCCCAAAGATGGAGTCCATCCATCTCAGCGAATGGCCGAGAGCGGAGGACATCCCGGAAGACGAGGCCATCGAGGGCCCCATCGACCGCATTTTGGACTTCCGTTCCCAAATCCACGAAAGGCTCGAGCGGCTGCGGCAGGAAAAAATCATCGGCCAGTCCCTCGACGCCCAGGTGCTCCTCCGCGGCTCGGCCGAAGAGGATCTCTTCCGCCTCCTGCAGGAAAATACAACCGATCTGCCGGAATACTTCATCGTCTCGAAGGTCGAGTGTGAGGATGTTCCGGGCCTCAATGCGCCGGAAGTCGAGATCCGTCCAGCCCCCGGCGAGCGCTGCCCGCGCTGTTGGCGCCGCGTGGGACGTCTTGCCCCGGCCGGAAAATTCTCCAGCGTCTGCGGGCGCTGCCTTCGGGTACTGGAAGAGCAGGCCAGCCCTTTTTAGCCAAGATCAGTCTTATCCATTCACATGGTCACCTCTCATCTGAAAAAAAACCTTCATCACGACACGGTCAGCGGCATTCTTCGGCGGCGGAAGCAGGTGCAGGAGCGCCGCAGCCATCGGGATTTGCTGGTCTTCACGATGGAAGATGTGCGCGCCGCCATCGCCGAAGCGCAGCAGCTCCGGTTGGAAACCGGTGAGGAGAGCCGTTCTAGGCCCCAGGTGTCGGTGAACGTCCTGCCCGAGGCCCCTCCGGCCGCACGGGCCAAGGTCGTCGCCGCCGCTGGCATCGCCGAGCTCCTGGGCTTCGACCCACAGATGAACTCAGTGCTCTCTTCTAAAAAGGCGAGAGAAGTTCCGGAGCCATTCAAGAAACACTACGAGCGTCTGGTCGCTCTGAAGGAGAGGCTTCAGGGACACGAAAGCGTCGCGCCCATCGACGACTTCGACATGGACTTCGCCCTCAGCCTGATGGAGGACGAGGCGGAAGTTCTGCAGGAAATCGACGGAGCCATCGGGCGCCTATTCGAGGGCACCTACGGCCGCTGCGAAATCACCGGTCAGCCGATTGCGGAGGAGCGCCTGCTCGCCATCCCTTTCACGCGCTACTCGCTGGAGGGCAAGGCCGAAAAGGAGCGGCAGGATGCCCAGCTGCAGCGCGTCCACGTGGCCGAAAGTATTTTCCCCGGTAACCTGGAGGATAAGTCCGCCCTCTTCGACGAGGAAGAGGAAGCCGAGGTCTAGGACGTGAGCGGTCTTTCGAAGCGCCCCCTTCTCCCTTTCCTCCTCAGCCTGGTGGGCGTGCTCAGCGCCGATGGAATCACCAAGCACTGCGTCCGGGCTCACGCGTGCGCGTTGGAGCTGAAGCCCCTTGCGGTCTTCGGCCAGTGGTTTTTCATCGGCCATACCCAAAATACCGGGGCAGCCTGGGGGCTCTGGCAGGGCTGTAACCGCGGACTCGCCGTCCTGGGCCTCCTGGTCGCCGCCGTAATTCTCTGGTCGTATGCCCAGACAATTAAGGTGCATCCCGTCGCCTACGGATTGTTGAGCGGTGGCATTTTGGGCAATGTCCTCGACCGACTGCGCCAGGGCGGCGTCACGGATTTCATCGACATCCACCTGCCCTTCTACCGCTGGCCGAGCTTCAACCTGGCCGACACCGCCATCTGCCTCGCCGTCGGCGCTCTCCTGCTCTTGCCCTCCCGCGTTCCCGTCCCTCCGGACTCCCCCTCAAGTTTCTAGATATCCGACATGACAGAGCCTCTGATCTCGGTCCAGCACCTTCAAAAATACCACGACGAGAGCCTTATCCTCGACGACATCAGCTTTGCCATCGAGACCGGCGATCTCGTCTCGATCATCGGGCCCTCCGGCTGCGGGAAATCGACGCTCCTGCGCTGCCTGAACTGCCTCGACATCCTCGACGCCGGTAGCATCCGCATCGACGGCATCACGCTCTCGCGGCCCGACCGGAGCTCGGCCCTCGACGCGCATTTCTTCGACCGGGCCCACGCACTGCGCCAACAGGTCGGCATGGTCTTCCAATCCTTCAACCTCTTCCCCAACAAGACGCTGCTGGAAAATATCATGCTGGCCCCCCTCGTGGTCAAAAAAGAAGCCCGCGAAGCCGCCAAGCAAAAAGCCATGGAGCTGCTGGAAAAGGTCGGCCTGTCCGGTCTGTCCCACCGCCGCCCCTGGAGCCTGTCCGGTGGGCAGAAGCAGCGGGCTGCCATCGCCCGAGCCCTGGCCATGCAGCCGAAGGTGATGCTCTACGACGAGCCGACTTCCTCTCTGGATCCGGGCATGGTGGAGGAGGTGTTGGAGGTCATGCGCCACCTGGACCACGAGGGCATGACCCAGATCATCGTCACGCACGAGATGCGTTTCGCCCGCGACGCCTCGGACTACATCATCTACATCGAAGAGGGCCGGATCATCGAGATCTCCGACGAGGACGAGATCTTCATCTCCCCCAAAGACGAGCGCACCCGCCGGTTTTTGCGGAGGTATATGTGAGGCGAAGGGGGAATGATGCAGCGGAGCAGGTCAGGCCCCGTGGTCGTATAGGGTAAAGCCGCGATCCAGCCATACGACGTGGAAAATATCCCTTCGGAGACTCATATACTGCAGCGAAAAGACCGGACACAGTGTGTTGAAATCGACACCCTCAAGGATTCCTGAATCAACAGTTCCGAGAGAACTGCCATGACTTCTGCCGTTGTTTAATCCAGATTTTGGGGCCGCCTTTGGGCCCAAGGGGCCCAGGCGCCCGCGCCCGCGGCGCGGGCGTCGCGTGAGGGGGCGGAGAAAGTTCCCTGTCCCAGCCCCCCACGCAAACGCGGCCCCCAGGCCCTTAAAAACACAGAGGCGCCCAAAACCCCAGGGGCCGGGGGGGTTGGTGCC
>JAITKE010000009.1 GCA_031278595.1 Puniceicoccales bacterium | reverse complement strand
CCTCACCTAATATCTCTGCCCTATGTCTGAATGTTGTTGGCTTCACGCCCGTTAACCGGCGAAATTCTTCTGCTGTTAAATCTTTTAACCCTAAATATCTCATACTTGCTTTTCTAAATACTCTCTAAATAGTTCTCTCTTTATAATTCTTATCCCTCGTTTCGAAGGAAGTCTATTATCTTCCTGGTCGGGACGACCGGATTCGAACCGATGACATCATGCTCCCAAAGCATGCGCTCTACCAGGCTGAGCTACGTCCCGTTGGCCGGAAGGGCAAGAGGCATTAGGAAGAAAAACGGCCTTGAACTGTCAAGGGGGAGATGGCCACTCGAGGGAGATTTGCGCTTGGCTTTTGTCGGGAAAGGGACAGGAAGAATGGGAACAGGAAAAATGGAGTCTCTTCTCCGGTTTCCGCTTTATGCATTTGCCAGCCGAACTGAGTTCGCCATAATCCCGTGATCTATGATCGCCATTCTTGAAGCGGCTCGGGCGGGGCTCTTGCACCCGCGCCATTGGGGGGAGAATCTCCTGTCCGGGCTGGTGGTCAGCGTCATCGCCATCCCCCTGTCGATGGCTTTTGCCATCGCTTCCGGCGTGGAGCCGGTGCAGGGCCTGCATACGGCCATCATCGCCAGCCTCTGCGTCGCCCTCTTCGGCGGCTGCCGCGTCCAGATCACCGGCCCCACCAGTGCTTTCATCGTCGTCCTCGCCTCCATCCATGTCCGCTACGGCACCGAGGGCCTGCAGCTCTCCTGCTTCATGGCCGGCATCATCCTGCTGCTGATGGGCTTCCTCCGCCTGGGGACGATCATCAAATTCGTGCCGGATCCGGTCATCATCGGCTTCACCTCCGGCCTCGCCATCGTGATGTGGGTCGGGCAGTGGAAGGAATTCTTCGGCCTGGACATGCCGCCGGTGGTCTGTCATTTCCACGAGCGCCTGGGCCTGCTCCTCAAATCCTTCCCGACACTGGATCCCGCTTCCACGGTGATCGGTCTGGCCAGCCTGATCCTCATGGCCTGCAGCGGCCGGTATCTGAAAAAAATCCCCGCGCCCCTGGTTGCCCTCTGCTTCGGCATCGGCCTACAGTGTTGCTTCCACTTCGAGCAGGTGCGGACGATCGGGAGTGTTTTTGGAGGCATTCCCCAGACCTGGCCGAAACTGGGCCTGGCTCCCATATCCTTTGCCCACGGGCTGGAGCTGATCGGGCCGGCCTTCACGGTGGCCCTGCTGGGGGCGATCGAGTCCCTACTAGCCGCCACGGTCATCGACGGCATGCGCAGCACGCGGCACGACTCTAATCAGGAGCTCATCGGTCAGGGAATCGCCAACATGGTCTCACCGCTCTTCGGGGGCATCGCCGCGACGGGTTCCATCGCGCGCACCGTCGCCGGAATTCGGGCCGGTGGTAATTCCCCCCTGATGGCCATCGTGCATGCCCTGGCGCTGATCCTGATGATCGTCTACCTGGCCCCGTTGGCCCAGTACATCCCGTTGGCGACGCTGTCGGCCATCCTCTTCGTCGTGGCCTACAACATGAGCGATATCCCACGCTTCTGGTTCTCGATGAAGCACCTGCCCAAGTCGGATAACTGCGTGCTCTTCCTGACCTTTTTCCTGACCATCTTCAGCGACCTGGTGGTGGCGGTGAACATAGGAGTCCTGCTGTCGACCTTCATCTTCATGGCCCGCATGTCGCGCTCGTTCCGCCTGCGGGGCTATGCATCCGAAGTTCCGGAAAGCCTGCCGAATCATGAGCAGCTGCCCGAGGGCATGATGGTCTACGAGATTCACGGGCCCTTTTTCTTCGGCGCCGTGGAGACCTTTGAGCGCACCATGAAGAGCGTGCGAGCCGACATTCGCCTGCTGGTGCTGCGGCTGAAGGATGTGCCCTTCATCGATGCCACCGGCCTGCAGGCGCTGCGCAAGGCCATTCGCTTCTGCGCCGAGCGGCGGGTGAAGATCATCCTCTGTGAAGGGGATGATAAGGTGGGCAAGAAGATCCGGCGCGCGAGCATCGAGGATGCGGTTCAGAACCGGGCTCTGTTCCTGTCCTTCCCCGATACGGTCGCCCTGGTGGAGTCGCTGGAGCCCCAGGAGAAAGCGGTGCTGGAGCCTAACCCCGTGGCCTGATGGGAGTGTCGGAAGAATCCAGCTGGCAGCTGGCGGCCCACACCGCCCGTGGACTGGTGATGGACATGGTCGCGACGGCGAAGTCGGGGCACTTGGGCACGCCGCTGGGATTGGCCGAGCTGGGGGCCGCCCTCTGGGGAAAACTCCTGCACTACCACCCGCAGGAGCCCCGTTGGCCGGGCCGCGACCGCCTGGTGCTTTCGGCCGGCCATGCCAGCGCCTGGCTCTACGCCTGGCTCCATCTGGCGGGCTACGATCTTTCCGTCGATGAGCTGCGCTCCTTTCGCCAGATGGGGAGCCGAACCCCGGGCCATCCCGAATTCGGTCGGACACCGGGTGTGGAGTGCAGCACCGGCCCGCTGGGGCAGGGCATCGGCAATGCGGTGGGAATGGCGGTTTCGGCCAAAATGCTGGCGGCGCGATTCGACACGGCTGCCTTTAAGCTCTTCGATCATCGGGTGGTCTGCGTCTGCGGCGACGGCTGTCTGCAGGAGGGTTTGTCGTCGGAGGCCTGTTCTCTGGCCGGCCTGTGGCACCTGAACAACTTCATCCTCCTCTACGACGCGAATCAGGTCACGCTGGATGGCCCCTTGGCCCGTTCCCAGAGCGAGGATGTGGTCCGGCGCTTTGGGGCCTGCGGCTTCGATGTGCAGGAAATCGATGGCCACGACCTCATGGCCATCGTAAAGGCCTATACCCAGGCCACTCACTCAGCTGACCGCCCGCAGCTCATCATCGCCCACACGGTCATCGGCCGGGGTCTGGCGGCCATCGAGGGCAGTTCCAAGGCACACGGGAAAGGTGGGGCGATTTATGCCCGGGAATTGCGCGAGAGCCTCGGACTCAGCCCGGAGCCCTTTTCCGTAGCGCCGGAAGTTCGGGAATTTTTCCAGGAACAGCAGGAGCAACAACTCGTCTATTATCGGGATTGGCAGGAGCGGTTCGGAAATTGGCGGCGGGAATTTCCCCAAAAGGCGGAGGAGCTGGAATCCCTGGGCGCCGAAAGGGATCTCGATGGAGCCGAAGAAATCCCCCCCATGACCTCTCCGGAGGCCACCCGGAGCAGCTCCGGACGGATCCTGCAGGTGCTCGCCCAGCGGAATCGTTCCCTCGTCACGGGTAGTGCCGATCTTTTCAGTTCCTGCAAGAACTACCTCACGGCGGTTGGGGACTTCTCTTCCTCGAATTTTGAGGGACGCAACCTGTTCTTCGGCGTGCGGGAGCAGGCCATGGGCTCCCTCCTGAACGGCATCGCCTATGAGGGATTTTTCCGGCCCTCGGGCTCCACTTTTTTGGTGTTTTCGGACTACCTGCGCCCGGCCATCCGCCTGGCCGCCCTGGCGCGCCTGCCCGTCATCTACATCCTGACCCACGACTCGGTTCTGGTGGGGGCGGATGGCCCGACGCACCAGCCGGTGGAGCAGCTGGCCGCGCTGCGCTGTATCCCGAATCTGGATGTCATCCGGCCGGCCGATGCGGAGGAGGTGCTGGGGGCCTGGCAGGCGGCGCTGGAGCGGCGGGAGGGGCCGACGGCGCTGATCCTCTCCCGCCAGGATTTACCGCCGCTGGAAGAGATTCCGGCCGCTCGGCGCCGACGGGGCGTGAAGTGGGGGGCCTACGTCGCCAAAAAAGAGACGCTGCCCCTGCGGAAAATCCTCCTGGCGACGGGCAGCGAGCTGGCCCAGGCCCTGGAAGTCGGAGCGAAATACCCGGATACGCGGGTGGTCTCGATGCCCTGTCTGGAGCGCTTCGAACGGCTCAGTCCGGAGAAGAAAGAGGCCCTTTTACCGGCCTCCTGCCGCCGCAGACTGGCGGTGGAGGCGGGCTCTGCCCAGCCTTGGTTCCGCTACGTGGGCCCGGAGGGGCGCATCCTCGGCGTCGACACCTTCGGGTTCAGCGCGCCGGCCGAAGATCTACGGGAGCATTTCGGTCTGACGACCGTCCGTCTGGAGGAAATTCTGGGAGAAATTTGAAGCCCGGGCTGTCTTTGCAGGAGGCAAAGCCCGAAGGGCTTTGCCTCCTGATGCCCGCTTCGCGGGCGATTCCTTCGGAATCCAAAGACAGCCCATACCGGCTCCTACCTCATTTCGGGCCCCCTTCATTTCTTCTTTGAAGCCTTTAAAAATTTTTTTAATCTGCCACTCCATGGAGGAGTTTCTATGAAAACCTTAAAAGATGTTTCCCTCGCCGGAAAAAAAGTCCTACTGCGGGTGGATTTCAACGTCCCGCTGGACGAGCGGGGAAAGGTAGCCGACCGGACGCGCATCGAGGCCGCTCTGCCGACGATCCAGCAGCTCAGCCGGCAGGGCGCCCGGGTGATCCTCGTCAGCCACCTGGGCCGGCCCAAGGGGGAAAAACTGGTCCAGTATTCGCTGAAACCGGTGGCCGAGGTGCTGGAGACCCTGCTCGGCCAATCCGTCCGCTTCTGCGATGACTGCGTGGGCGAATCGGTTCAGAAGGTGGCAGGAGAGCTGCGGAATGGTGAAGTGGTCCTGCTGGAAAATCTGAGATTTTATAAGGAGGAAACCGAGAACGATCCCGCCTTTGCCCAAAGGCTGGCCGCCTCGGCCGAGGCCTATGTCAACGACGCCTTCGGATGCGCGCATCGGGCCCACGCCTCGACGGTCGGGGTAACCCAATTCCTCTCGCCCTGCGCCGCCGGACTCCTGGTCGAGAAGGAATTGAACTACCTAGGGGACAAGATTTCCCATCCGGAACGGCCGCTGAGCATCCTCCTGGGTGGCGCGAAGGTGAGCGACAAGATCGGGGTCATCGAGGCCCTACTGGACAAAGCGGACGAAATGCTCATCGGCGGGGCGATGGCCTATACCTTTTCGGCGGCCCTAGGCCACGCCGTCGGCCGAAGCCTGGTCGAGCCGGACAAATTCGACGTGGCCCTGGCGGCAATGGCCAAGGCGAAGCAACGGAACGTCCAGCTGCTCCTGCCGGTCGACCACATCGTCAGCGATTCCGTCGATTTCGCCGGGCGTAGCGTGGGGACGCTGAGGACGGTGAAAGAAAATGAGCTGCGGGAAACGGACATCGCCGTCGACATCGGCCCGCAGACGGTGGCGCTCTATTCGCAGACGATAGCCGATTCCAAGACCGTGCTCTGGAATGGTCCGATGGGGATTTTTGAAATTCCGGACTGCGCGGCCGGTACCCTGGCCATCGCCCGGGCCGTGGCCGAAGCCCCGGTGGTCTCCATCATCGGTGGCGGGGATTCCATCAAGGCTGTTCGGGAGAGCGGCTATGCCTCGAAGATTTCCTTCATGAGTACCGGCGGGGGGGCGAGCCTGGAGTACCTGGAGGGAAAAGTCCTGCCCGGCATCGCGGCCCTCGATGACTGAGGTCATTCGCTTCCTGGGCATCGACTACGGCTCCCGGCGCATCGGCCTCAGCCGGGGCGATGCGGAGCTCCGTACCGCGCTGCCGCTGCCGGCCCTCTCCTTCCGCGATCCGGAGTCATTTTGGCCAAAGCTGGGACAGCTGTTCGCCTCGCACCCCTGGGACGTCTTTGTGGTCGGCTATCCGCTCCAAATGGACGGCCGTGTCGGCACACAGGCTCGGGAGGTGGACCGTTTTATCTCACGGCTGGAGCGGGAATTTTCCCTGCCGGTCGTGCGCTCGGACGAGACGCTCACCAGTCAAGAGGCCCTGGGCTACGTAAAAGCCTGCCGTAGGAGGCGCCCGCATCGGGCGCTTCAATGGAGGCATTTTCGCCAAAAGGGTTGGGTGGATTCCGAAGCGGCCGTGCTGATCCTGCAGGACCATCTGAATGCCCTGGAGATCCCCCTTTCCGATGTGCCGGGAAATAGCGTTGACGGCGGAGGGCAAGACCTGCAGCCTTAGGCCCGGTGTGGGGAGGTTTTGTGCTCCCGTAGTTCAATGGATAGAACATCGGTCTCCGGAACCGACGATCCGGGTTCGAGTCCCGGCAGGAGCGCCAGTTAAAGGATGGTGTAGGGGAATTTTTTCAATTCCTCTGGGGAATTTTCATAGGGGGTATTCGTTTTCACACAGGGCATTCGGTGGCGCGACGGCCCCTTGGCAAAGCCAAGGCGGCCCTGAGGGGCGCGAAGCGCCCCTCCGGGCCGCAGTTGGCGCGCGGCGCCGCCGCGCGTCAACGGGCCGTCGCGCAAAGGGGAGGAAATCTGTTTCCCAGAGAGGGGCTCACTCGTAGAGAGAGGGGAAGATCGGTGTGGATTCGACCGGCGGGTTTACCGCCTTTGAGCCCCGGAGGGGCGCGGGCCCGCTGCGCGGGCTGCGAATGAAAAAATGAAAATTTTCATTTTTTCATTCGCAAAGGCGGTAAACCGGACAAAATGTCCCCAACTTAGGTGAGGTTTAGGCCATGGCCATCACGAAAAACAAAATACTGCCGATTTGAGTAAGGATCAGGCCATCAGGGAGGAAGCGGGGGACATTGGGAAAGAGGCGATGGCCATCAGGAAAGAGACGTTGAACATCGAGAAGAAAGCGGGGGAGCCGAAGCTGAAGCGCTATTTCCAATCCCTGGCGAAGAAAATCGAGGAGCATGACCGGCACTACTACCGGGAGGCGGCGCCGATCATCTCCGATTTCGAGTACGATTGCCTGAAGCACGAGTGGCGGGAGTTGAGGCAAAAATACCCCTCTCTGCGCCCGGAGTCGGAAGGCGTGGGCGACGACCGGCACGAGGGCTTTGCGCGCTTTCCGCACCTATCCCCGATGCTGAGCCTGGAAAATACCTACGACCGCTCGGAAGTGGATGCCTTCGACCGGCGCATTCGCCACAGTTTGGGCGAAGAAGAGAAGGTCGAGTACATTCTCGAGCACAAAATCGACGGCGTGGCGGTGAACCTCATCTATGAGCAGGGCCAGCTGATCCGCGTGCTGACGCGGGGGAATGGCTTTGAGGGTGACGACGTGACCGAAAATGTCCGGACGATTCCGGATTTACCGGATTTTTTAGAAGATGCACCGGAACGCCTGGAGCTGCGGGGGGAGGTCTATGTTCCGCTGAAAGTCTTCGAACGCCTTAATCGCCGGCAGGAGGAGCGGGGGGAGGCTGTTTTTGCCAACCCGAGGAATTTGGCCGCCGGTAGCCTGAAGACAAAGGACGTGGGCGTGGTGCGGGAGCGCGGGCTGCGGCTCTGGATCCACAGCCTGGGCCTCTGCGAGGGGCAGGAAATCCCGAGCCTGCTCGATTTTTTCCAGGAATTGCAGATGTGGCACCTGCCCTGGGTCGAGTTTTTCGAGCGGGCTTGTTTTCCGGAGGAGATTTGGAGGGGGATCGAAGCCCTGGACCGGCGCCGCTCCGGGCTGGATTTTGCGACGGACGGAGTGGTGCTGAAGCTCCACGAGCGCCGCCTACAGCGGATCCTGGGCGAGACTCGGCATGCCCCGCGCTGGGCCTTTGCCTATAAATTTGCGCCGGAGCGCATCGAGACGCGCCTGGAGCGGATTGCGCTGCAGGTGGGGCGCAGCGGGGTCGTGACCCCGATTGCCGAATTTTTGCCGGTGTGGATTGCCGGCACGGAGGTCTGTCGGGCGACACTGCACAACGCCGCCGAAATCGGGCGGAGGGACATCCGCGAGGGCGACACCGTCCTGCTGGAAAAGGCCGGCGAGGTCATTCCGGCGATCGCGGAGGTGGTTTTGGCCAAAAGGCCGAAGGATTCTTCCCCCTTCGTCTTTCCCAAAAACTGTCCCCGCTGCGGCTCCCCCCTGCGACAGGCGGCCGGAGAAGTGGCCTGGCGTTGCCCCGACGAGGATTGCCCGGCCAAGGTGGAGGCCCGTATTCTGCACTTCGTCTCCCGCTCGGCGATGCACATCGAGGGCCTGGGCGAGCGCCTCATTTCCCAGCTCTGCCGGAGGGGATTTTTGAGAAATGTGGCTGATCTCTACGATCTCTCCGCCGAACGGCTCATGGCCTGTGAGAAAATCGGCCAAAAATCCGCCGAGAAAATCCTGAACCATCTGGAACGGAGTAAAGAACAGCCCCTGTGGCGCCTGCTCCACGGTTTGGGCATTCCGGGCATCGGCGAGAAGGGCGCGAGGGATCTGGAAAAGGCGTTTTCCTGCCTGAATGCTCTCCTGGCGGCTTCGGCCGAGACCCTGGCTGCCCTTCCCGGCCTGGGGGAAAAAACAGCGACAGACTGTTTGGCCCATCTGCGGCTGCCGTCGACGCAACAGATTATCCGCCGTCTGGCGACGGCAGGTGTGCGGCACATAGGGGAGTAGTCGCTCGCGGGAGGCGTGTGTTTTCCTGTGTTATCATCTTGTTAGACTTCTTTCGAACCAACAAATTCTTCTGTCGATAAATCTTTTAAGCTCAAATATCTCGGCCCCCCCTTAAAATTACACTCTCTTTACATCGCCTTATCATTGTTTCGAGAGAAGTCCATTGCATCCTTGCCGCCGATTGGGTGGAAAATCTGGGGTCGTTGCTCCTTCTTTTCGCCGCCTTTGGCGTGAAGGGCGAGGCGTTTTCGCCTCGCCCCTTCACACACGGCCCGCGCAGCGGGCCGAGAGCCCTTCGGGCTCCAAAGGCGGCGAACCCGCCACAAATCCGGAGCCGTTGCTCAACCTTAGTCCGAGAAAAACGGGCTTAATCCAGGGGAGGTGAAGACTTGGCCTAGGAGAAGTGATTGAGCTCAGGAGCGGTGGAGCTGGGAAGGCCTCTTCCGGAGCTTGGAAGATTTTTTCAATCGGAAAAGTTCAGGTAGCTTCAGTTTAAAAAGCCCAGATAGCGAATTCGGAGCTCGGGAAATTTTTCTGCCAATTCTGCCTTGAGCGAAGCCATGGCCGCCGCCGACCACGGGCGGAGCTCCTGCCACTGCGGATTCAGGGTTTTCTGGGGCCGAAAGGACTGGATCGTCCACTGCCGGGCTCTTCGCAGGGAAGCGGCGATGGCCAGCACATCCTCCCGCCGGTGGATTTCCGTGACTAACGTTGTCCGAAATTCGTAATCCACGGGGCCGGTTCGGAGGATTTGGATGGATTTTCGAATGGCATCCAGGCTGGGGGAAGTGCTGCTGATCGACTCGTAGGGCGCTGTCTGTAGTTGGTGCTTGATGTCCATCGCCACGAAGTCGAGGAGCTCCTTTTGCAGTAGAGCCTGCAGGATGTCGGGCCGGGTGCCGTTCGTGTCCAGCTTGGTGGCAAAGCCTAGAGCTCGGATGCGCCGAAACCAGGTCTCCAGATCGGGCTGTAACGTGGGCTCTCCGCCGGAGATGACCACGGCATCGAGGACATTTCGGCGCTTTTCCAAAAAAGCAAAAACTTCCTCTTCGGCGAGGCAGTTCCCGAATTGCTTCGGCTCGACCAATTCCGGATTGTGACAAAACCCGCAGCGGAAGTTACAGCCCTGAGTGAAGAGCACGCAGGCGAGCTTTTGGGGAAAATCGATGGTGGAGCATTTCTGAATTCCGCCGATGCGCATGAGGGTGAGTATGGAGACTCCGGCTGGATTTTTCAATGCGACAGAGAAAGGCGGTTCTGGCTTTTTTGTCCCTTCGTTTTACAGAAAATCTACCCGGATGCTGCTGGGCATTCAAAACCTGCTGGAATCTGCCGGGGGTTTGGAAAAACCCGTTTCTGTTGGTTCCGGGGGCCCGCCGCCTTTGAAGCCCTTCGGGCTCCGGCCCGCTGCGCGGGCCGCCGGCGCGAAAAATGAAAAAGCCTTTTCATTTTTCGCGCCGCAAAGGCGGCGGGACGGATGCCCAGAGGGTGTCCATCAAAATTAGACAGCAACCTTCTTATCTTGCTCCACAATTCATCTGATGGGGCATATTTCCTATGTGTCCTTTTTTCCATTCCCTCTTTCTTTCTCTCTTTTCCCCCTTGTCCACTTTTTGTTTGACGACGCCCTTTAGGGGTACAAAGAAATGAACCCCGTTCAAGAACCGGATTTTCTTCCGAGGATGCTGCTGCGCATCTACGACACTCAAACAGACCCGCCAAAGCCAAAAAAACCACTAAAATCGAAAGAAATCGGGAAAGCCGAAAAAAACTGAGAGCACCGGGAAAGCTGGAAAAAATCAATCGACGGCGGCAAGGGCGAACCCAGAGTCGGCTGAACCTAAGCCTAAAGCCGGCTGAACTCGAATTCCACAATTTTGCTCAGGCGGCGTTCGTGGCGACCGCCCTCGAATTCGGTATTGAAAAAAACATCCAGCATCGCGTTGAGGAGCTCCGGTGAGCTGTAGTCGCTGCCCGTGCAGAGGACATTGGCGTCGTTGTGCCGGCGGGCCAGGCGGACCATCTCCTCATTCATGACCAGCGCCGCCCGAATGCCCTGGAACTTATTGGCGGCGATGGACATGCCCACCCCCGTTTGGCAGATGAGAATCCCGAAATTGGCCTTCATCGTCCGGATGTCCTTGGCGATCTTGCGGGCAATGTCCGGGTAATCCACCGCTGTGGTATCCATGGTGCCGCGGTCGGTGACCTCAAAGCCCATCGTCTCCAGATGGGCGATGACGGACTTCTTCAGTTCCACCGCATGGTGGTCGACGCCTAAAGTGACAATCATAGGAGCTCGTGAGCCACCCGAAGCCGCTCGACGATAACCGGAGGTTTAGGAAATGCCGGCGACGGAAGCAAGATTTATTTCACCCAAAAAGGACGGAAATGTTAAAAATTTTTAAAATCACGGTCTGGCGGACGAAAGGGCTTGTATTTTCCTATAAAGGGTTCGGCGGCTGATGCCCAGCCTTTGGGCGGCCAGGGTTTTGTTGCCTCCGGTCTCTTCCAGGGCCTTCTGTAGGCGCTGCGGACTCAGCCTTTCCCGATGATCTTCCAGGTAGATGGGCCGTACGGAGGGGACGAGTTCGGGCGGATGGAGGCTCCGGTCGGGCAGCTGTCCGAGGAATTTCGGGTCCAGATCGCTCCGCTCGATGACGTGGCGGTCTTCCGGTAGGAGAATCGCGGCGCTTTCGCAGGTGTGGCGCAGCTCGCGGATATTACCCGGCCAGAAGTAGTGCTGCAGCGCGGCGAGGGCATCGAGTGAGAAGCGCAACGGTCTTCCGATACCGTTCTCAAAGCAGGCCCTTTGCAGGTAGAAATCCAGCAGCAGCGGGATGTCCATGGGCCGTTCCCGCAGAGCGGGAAGGGACAATTTGACGACGTGGAGGCGGTAGTAGAGGTCTTCCCGAAAGCTTCCCTCCCGTATCATGGCTTCGAGGGAACGATGGGTGGCGGTGATGAGGCGGACGTCCAGGGACAGGGGCTCCGTGCTCCCCACGCGCTCGATCTGCAGGGTTTCGATGAAGCGCAGCAGTTTGACCTGGGTCTGGAGGTTGATTTCCCCGATCTCATCGAGGAAAATCGTGCCGCCATGGGCCCGTTCGAAATAGCCCACGTGGCGGTTCGTTGCTCCGGTGAAGGCGCCGCGCTCGTGGCCAAACAGCTCGCTCTCCAGCAGGGTTTCCGACAGCGCCGCGCAGTGCACCGTCACCATGGGCCCCGAGGCCCGAGGACTGTTGTAATGGATCCAGTGGGCGAAAACCTCCTTGCCGGTGCCGGTTTCTCCTTGTAGGAGTACGCTGGCCTGCGTTCGGGCTACCTGGGTCGCTTTCTGCTGCAGGGAGACGAGGGGCGAATCCGGTGCGCAGAGGAGATTTCCCTGTCGGGAGGCCGGAGCCTGGGCCTGAGGACGGGGAGTGTCTTCCGGAAGAAGAAGGACGGGCTTCTCCTCCTCATGGATCGGTGATTTCCTGGATTTTTTCCCCTCCGCCGCCTGGAGTAGGACGATGCGCAGGTGCTCGAGGTTCAGGGGTTTACGGAGAAAATCGAAGGCACCTTTCTTCATCGCCCTGACCGCCGTTTCGATGTCCCCCTGGGCGCTCATGAGGACACAGGCCGGTTCCGGCGAGAGGCGGTGCAGGGCCTCCAGCAGCTTCAGCCCGTCCTGGGCCTGCCGGAGGCCGACTTCACTCAGCACCACGTCGATGCGCTCCTGGTGCAGCCAGAATTCGGCCTCTTCCAGGCAGGTGGCTGAGTAAATGTCCCAGGAATCCCGAAAGGCGGCTTTTAGGAACTCCTGAGTTTTCTTCTCCCCATCGACCAGGAGCAGCTTCCGCATACCGGTGGACAGGAGTTCGGTGGGCTCATTCCTCATCCTCGTCGTCCTCATCGTCCTTCTCGATGTCCCGGCAATTGGCCATGACGCGCAGCCAGACCTCCCGCAGGTCGAAGCAGGCCAGAATGGCATCCTGCAGGAGTAATTTGGCCTTTTCGGAATTCCCGGGGACCTTTTGGATCAAACCCATGCTGTAGTTGATGCTCTGGAGCGCCGATTTGAAGTGACAGATGGCCAGAACGGGGTCGTCGGCATCCATGCAGGCGATGCCCAGGAGGGCGTCGTGCTCCCCCCCACCCAACAGACGGGCGTAGACCCAGGACATCTGGGGGTTCAGGTCGCCGCTGCATTCCTGATAGAGTTCCCAGTTCTTGTAGAGGAAATAGTAGAGCCCATGGGTAACGATGTAGACCGGGTGCTTGTGCAGCGTTTGTGGGCCTTCTCGCCAGCGTTTCTGCAGAATGGCCTCGATGGAATTGTCCTCCTGCTGCGTCCAGCCCATCTGGAGGGCGATGAGGTCCAGGTGGTTGATGATCTGTCTTAGCTGGACGAATTTCTTGAGGAACAGGGTCGTTTCCACGTCGATCTGTGTGAGGTAGTGCCGCCAATCGGCCTCGTTCCAATCGTCGGCAGAAAACTCACCCCCGTCCCGTGCGCCGTATTCCCCTTCGAAGCCCATGGGTCGGCATACTACTCCCTCTTTGATTTTAACAAGAGCATTGTGGCTGGAGGCATGTGGGCTTCTTTGCTGGATTCCTTCGAAACGACGAATTCTTCTGTTGATGAATCTTTTAAGCTCAAATATCTCATATTTACTTCTCCTAATAACTATCCCCTTATAATACTTTCGTTTCGAAAGAAGTCTAAT
>JAITKE010000008.1 GCA_031278595.1 Puniceicoccales bacterium | reverse complement strand
CCTCACCTAATATCTCTGCCCTATGTCTGAATGTTGTTGGCTTCACGCCCGTTAACCGGCGAAATTCTTCTGCTGTTAAATCTTTTAACCCTAAATATCTCATACTTGCTTTTCTAAATGCTCTCTAAATAGCTCTCTTTATAATTCTTATCCCTCGTTTCGAAGGAAGTCTACTTTTTCCATTTCTGGAAATCCTTACGAGAGCGAAAAGCGTCCCTCGATCTCCCGGAACGGGATTTCGTAGTAGGTCGCTCGCCCGTCGGGCGACAGCAGTGGCTGCCGGCAGGAGAGCAGGCGTGCCAACTGTTCTTCGATTTGAGAGGCCGTCGCTTCCGAGAGCGGGGCGTGGGGATAGTGGCGGCAGAGGCTGCGCCCGTAGCTGTCCGGAGCCACAGGGGTGTTATCTTCCGAATCTTGGTCGTCCTCCTCCGAATTCCAGAGGCACTGGGCGTAGAGGGCGACCTTGTCGGGGTCGAGGCCGGATGGGATCGCCTCGACCGTGCAGTCCCCCGAGTCATCGAGTTGGCAGTCCCAGCCGTGCTCCCGCAATAAAGAGAAATAGCGCTGGCTTCTATCCCGGTCAGGCCTGGCCGGCAGAACCAGGGGCAGGAGCAGCTTCTGGACCGAGGGGACTTCGCCGGCTTTGGACTCCAGCTCTTCGTAGAGAATGCGCTCCTGGGCCGCCCGGTAGTGGAGGAGCATCAGGCCACCGGAGGCTTCGAAGAGGACATAGGTCGAGCGGAGCGTCCCGAGGAATCGCCATCGGCCGGCCAACACCTCCTCCCGAGTGGAGAAAGTATCCCGGTGCGGCCATTCGATCTGCTGGGCATAGGCCGTGCCCAGTCGGAAGGGCCGCTGGGCCTCCCGCAGCGCCGGCATCGAAGAGCCCGAAACGTCGCCGGGAAGGGAGTCCGGGACATCACCGGGAAAAGGACTCGACGGTGTAAATAGGTGGCTGCCATCCCAATCCCCGGAACGGGAGGACGGGTCTGCGCCGTGGCCCCTGTAATCCACCGCTGTGGCCGTGGGTTCCTGGGATCTCACCGCTGCGGCTGTGATTTCCCGAAATTCCACCGATGCGGCCATGGGGTCCTGGGATTTTTCGCGGAAGGGGCTGCTCTCGAGGAAGAGTCGGGGCTTGGGGAGTGCCCGGTGCAGCAGTTGGCCGAGGGTCGCGCGCAGGGAGCGCTCATGGCGGAAGCGGATTTCCTTTTTCTGGGGATGGACGTTGATGTCGACGAGGGAGGGGTCGAGGCCGATGTCCAGGAAGGCGACGGGATGGCGCCCGACGGGCAGGAGCTCGTGGTAGGCCTCGAGCAGAAGGGACTGCAGGAAGCGGCTGGTGACCCAGCGCCGGTTGACGAAGGTCCAGAGCATTCTCGGCCGGAAGCGGCTGCTCCCGGGTTTGAGGAGTGCGCCCTGAAGCTCAACTCCGTCCTCCTCGTCGGTCAGGTCGAAAAGTTCCTCGGCCAAGATGAGGCCGAAGAGGGCGGCGCAGCGCTGGGTCCAGGGAAGGGGCCGGCTTTGGATTCCTTTGGAATCAGGCCCGCTGCGCGGGCCGCAGCGGAAGGCAGGGGCGGAGCCCCTGCCTTCCGCTGCCAAAGCCGGCCCCTCCGCCGCCAAAGCCGGCAAAATCTGGCCCGGAGAACTGAGGACGGACCGATGGCCGTCGAAGAGCTCAAACTGCACCTGCGGCTGCACCAGGGCAGCGGCCCGCACGACCTGCTGGATCTGCCAGGCCTCGACGGCATCGCCCTTGAGGAAGCGCCGACGGGCCGGCACGTTGGCAAAAAGCTCGGTGACCGTCAGGCGGGTGCCTCTGGTCTGGCTGCAGGCCTTAATGTGGAGGCATTGGCCGTTGTGGTAGAGGATCTCCGTGCCGTGGGAACTGTCCTCGTCCTTGGTCTGGAGCAGGACTCGGGAGACGCTGGCGATGGAGGGCAGGGCTTCGCCCCGAAAGCCAAAACTGCGGAGCTGTTCCAGTTCCTGGATCTTGGAGAGCTTGCTGGTGGCGTGGCGCTGAAAGGCGAGCGGGGCGTCCTCGGCACCCATGCCCGTGCCATTGTCCTCCACCGAGAGGAAGGTCTTGCCTCCCCTTTGATAGCGGATGCTGATCCGGTCGGCCTGGGCGTCGAGGCTGTTCTCCAGCAGTTCCTTGACGATGGCCGCCGGGCGCTCGACCACTTCTCCGGCCGCAATCTGGTTGGCCAGATGGAGGGGTAGCAGGTGGATCTGTGGCATGGTGCTGAGAATGGGGGAAATCCAGCCTAAACATCTGGCCGGAACGGAAAGCTCTATTTTCTCTTGCTGTGGAGAGGTTCTGTTTCTGTGGAAGGATTAAGGGTGGATTCCATTGCTGTGAAGGAATTAGGGTGAATTCCATCGTCGCCGTGGAGGAGCTCTATTGCTATGGATTCTGTCACTGGGGATAGATGGGGGCGAGTTGCTTCGTCGGGATCGCTGGTGAATCGCTTCACCGGGGCCGCTGTCTTTGCAGGGGGCGAAAAAGAAAAAGGATTTTTCTTTTTCGCCCCTTGCGGCCCGCGCCGCGGGCGGATTCCTGCGGAATCCAAAGACAGCGGCAGGACGAGGATAGCGGCGGAAAACTTGAAGTAGGAACTCGTTCCAGCAGGACGACAAAGACAGCGGCCAAAAACCTAAACTAGGGGGCCGTTCCGGCGGACAGGGTGGGAATGGGCTGGCCGGACCGCTGCCCGGGACGTGGGAAGGGCCGGTTGAGCCGCTGGAGGTTCAGGGACTTCGGCTGGGCCGAGGAGGGGGAATGAGAACTGGCCGTATGGCTGCGGAACCGGGCCGGAGCCGATCGGGCACCGGAGGGGTCGAAGGGGGCGTAGCGGCGGGCGTATTTGCGAAAGGCGGGGGAGGAGCTGGTCTGTTGGGGTCGGGAATGCTGGGAGTTGGGCCGGGAGTGCCGGAAATGGGAATGCTCGGAACAGGAAAAAACCGGGGCACTTCCAGAAGCGGGAGACTGCGGCGCGGGCCGGTGTGGGCGGGCGGCAGCTTCGGGACTGGGGTGACCGAGGATTAGGCCGGCCAGCAGCGCCGGGAGGAGCCTGAAGTTTTGGAGTGCCGCGGGGGGCTTTGGGTTTCGAAGTGCCGAGAAGAACCTGAAATTCCGATGCATCTTTATCCCTTTTTTTGGAATGGAAATGATAGGGCCCTTTGGCCATCTGGCAATCCAGAGCCGCAAAAACTACCGTCGCTGTCTGTCTCGAAACTTTTTGGGGGGATCGGCACAGAAGAGCTTTCTAGGGATGCCGCTCCCCGGACTTCTCGTCGTAGAAGAAGCACAGGAGGAATCCGAGAAAGCTGAGGAGGGGCAGAAGGCCGAGGGCGAGGCGGAGCTCCCGGGCGCCGGCCATCCCGGTAGGGGGCCCGATGCCGGAGGATAGGATATCGACGAGCCATCCCACCAGGGGCTGGGTGAGCCCTCCCAGGAGCATGAGGATCATGTTGACCACCGCCACTGCGCTGCCGCTGGCGTGGTTAGAATTGCTTTCGATGGAGGCCGTGAAGCAGGCGACCTGGGGGGTCCCGAAAAAGCCGATGAGCAGGAGCAAAACCCGCAGGGTGTTTAGAGAAGTATTGCCGTAGAGGAAGAGGCACAGCAGTAAGCCGCAGAGCAGAGTAGCCAGCTGGAGAAATATCTTCTTCCTCCGGGTTCTGTCCGAGAGCCAGCCGAAGAACGGGGCGCCGAGGAACCAGCCGAGGTAGAGCATAGCCACACTCTGGCCGGCACTTTCATTGGACGCCTGGGTGACGCTCCGGAAGTAGGCATTCCCCCACAGGTCGCC
Organism: Puniceicoccales bacterium; assembly: GCA_031278595.1. Taxonomy (GTDB): domain Bacteria; phylum Verrucomicrobiota; class Verrucomicrobiia; order Opitutales; family JAIRLG01; genus JAIRLG01. The sequence goes on along the minus strand of JAITKE010000008.1, from coordinate 7,002 downwards.
AAAAACGGTCGGCGTGGCGTAGAGCGCACCGGCGATGCCGCCGATGACCCAGGTCTGGGGATTTTTCAGCACCTGCCAGAGTCCCGTGAGAAAGGATCCTCCTTCCTTCGATTCCCCTTCCTTCCGGAAAGGGGCCTCCGGCTGCTCCGTTTTCGGATGGGGTGAGCGGGGAAGGGCGATGCCCAGCAGGCCGGTCAACAGCAGGCCGAAAACGCCGGCGCCGAGCCAGCAGGAGTGCCAGCCGATGCGCTCGACGAGCCGAGGAATGTGCTGGAGGGTCAGGATGGCGCCCAGAAATCCCAGTGAGGTGGTCAGGCCGGAGATGAGGGACAGCTTGCTCCTGGGAAACCATACGGTGGCCAGGTACATGACCCCGATGAAGCCGAAGCCGGAACCCAGGCCCATGAGCAGCCTCCCCAGGGCGAAGAGGCCCAGAGAGGGTAGGGGCAGCAGGACGCAGGCGCAGCCCAGCGCCACGCAGAGGCTGGCCGGCAGGAGTACCCTTCTCCCGCCGAAGCGGTCGAAAAGCGCGCCGGCGATGATTTGGATAGGGGCGTAGATGTAGTAGTAGACACCGGAGGCGAGGCAAAAGAGTCCGGCCGTGACCCCGTAGTTCCGCTGCATCTCCCGGAACATGCTGCCCGGGGCGACGCGCACGAAGAACTCGTAACAGTAGAACGTGACAGCGGCCAACCATATGAGCCAGGCTGTCCGCCGGCGGTAATGCTGTTCCTCTTTCACTCCAGGCCTCTCGGTTGCTCCCGTGCTGGTCTCTTCCATTTTCATGAGGGACTGCCTTTTAGATGCAGGGCGGCTTTGGGTTTCGCCAGCCATACGCTCCGGGCCATTCGCCGACGGGAAGTTGGCTGATTTTTCGCTGAGTGCTTGGTTTTTTTGCTGGCCGGCTTTCCAGGAGGGCGAGAAAAATGCTTTTTTCTCGCCCCCTGCGCGGCCCGCGGAGCGGGCCGCCGATTCCGTAGGAATCGAAAGCCGGCCAGAAAAACCCGCCTTCCGACCTCTCACCCTGGCGACCGACAGGCCCATCGCCGGAAGGGGACTGCTCCTCTTTCACTTCATGCTCCTCTTTTGCCCCATGCTAAGCTCCTCCCTCTTCATAAGGGACTGCCTTCCAATTGCAGGACGGCGTTATGCTCTTTGTCACAGCGGATTTCGTAGGGAGTTTCCCGAAGGATGAAGCGCTGGAGCAGTTCGAAAGCGTGCTGCACCTCCGATTCCCGGAGCGTGCGCTGCTCGGAGTGAAAATCAATGGCCAGCGCAAGGCTTTTCTTCCCCGGCGGGAGATTTTCCCCTTCATGGAGGTCGAAAATCTCCACCTCCTCCACTTCGAAGTGCCGGCCCGCCGCCCGTTTGGCCAAGCGCAGCACGTCCCGCCGCACGGTTTCGGCCGGTACGGAGCGCTCCAGTAGCAGGGCCAAATCCCGCGAGGCTCTGGGATAGAGGCTGAAGGGACGGAAACGCGGCTCGACGCGGCTTTTCTCCTCAAAGTACCTGGGGAGAAGGCAGATCTCCACCGCGGCGATGGGATAGGGCAATTCCCAGGGACCGCCGGACGGGTCGAGGATGCCGAGCCGGAGGCGGTAGTTCTTCCCCAAAAAGTCTCCGCAGTGCCAGCTATTCTCCTCTGACCACAGGCCACCCGGCTCCGCTCCTTTTTCCAGGAGAATTTCTTCCGATATCTGGGCGATGGCGGCCAGGGCCAGGGCCGTAGCCTTGAGCCCCATCAGCCCGGGAGCCGGAAGCTTTTCCCAGTGCCGCCGCTGGAAACCGAGCACCTGAACGTAGGCCGTCGCATAGACTTCCCACAATTTTCCCCCGTAGGGGATGAAGACGTGTCCGTTCTCGAAGAGCCTCGGGATTTCCTGGCCGCTCTGCCGGTTGTGGGTCAGCGTATCCAGCAGTCCGGGGATGAGGCTAGGACGCAGGTGGCTCTGGTTTTCCACACTGGGGTTTTCGATCCGGAGTATTTTTACAGCTCCGGGCAGGACCGCTGCCATGGCCCCCTTTGCTTCGCAAAGGGCGGCATTCCGCCGGAATGCCGCAGTCTGCCCCCTCGGCTCCGCCGAGGGGGCAGACGGGCCATGGCAGCCCGTTGAGAAATCTTTCTCTCCCAAGCTCGCTTCCGCTTCGGAGCGGTTTTCAATTTGAAATGCTCGGGAATCTTGCTCCCCAAAACCCGCTTCAATTTCGGAGGGGTTTTCGCTTCGGAGCGCCTGGAGATTTTTTTCCCAAAAGCCTGTTTCCGCTTCGGAGCGGAAGGAGCTGTGGATGGCCTCGACGGCGCCGCGGTGGCGGAGGTAGTCGGCCACCTCGCGGAAATAGAGGGCGGCGGCGGCATCTCCCCGATGGTGGACGGGGGCCGAAGGCGGCGAAAGGGGAATCCTTTCATTGCCGTAAATTCTCAGAAATTCCTCCACCAGGTCGATGGGGCGATGAACGTCGGCGCGACAGCTGGGCACTTCCACCTTCCAGGGCAGCTGGGCCTGGTCGACCCCATAGCCGAGCGCCGTCAGATTTTCGGCCACGTCCTCAGGAGCTAAGGGACAACCGCAGCGCTCCGCCACCCAGGAGGGCGTCAGTTCGATGACCCGCCTCTCGCGTGAGGGCTGGCCCAGGACGCGGCAGCCCTTTAGCGTTCCGCCGCAGACCTGCAGGATCAGCCGCACGGCCCATTGGCCGGCCACGAGCGTCCGACCCGGGTCGATGTCGCGCTCGAAGCGGTGGGAACTGTCGCTGCGCAGGTCGAGTGCTTGGCTGCTGCGCCGGACACTGGCGGGATGAAAGTAGGCACTCTCGAGGAAAATATGACGGGTGTCCGGCCGGATGGCGGAGGAGGCGCCCCCCATGACGCCGGCGATGGATAGAGGAGACTTCTCATCGGCGATGACGAGTATCCCCTCTTCGAGCGGGCGTTCCTGCCCGTCGAGGGTCCGGATACGCTCTCCTTGCCGGGCCGGCCGGACCTGGAGGCTGTCGCCCCGCAGTGCATCGGCATCGAAGGCATGGAGCGGCTGACCGCAGTCGAAGAGGATCCAGTTGCTGAGGTCGACGACGTTGTTGATCGGCCGAAGGCCGATGGCCTTCAGGTCGCGCTGCAGCCAGTCCGGGCTTTCGCCCACCCGGAGGTCGTGGATTTCGAAGAGGCAGTAGTAGGGCACTTCCGCCGATTGCAGGAGAACTTCCTTGCTCAAACCGCCCGCCGGCGCCACAGGATAAGGAGCCAGGGGAATCGGAAAGGCCTCTTCCCGCAGCGGCTTTCGGAAAAACGCGGCCAATTCTCGGGCCACGCCCAGGTGGCTCAGGAGCTCGCCGCGATTGGCCGTCGTCTCGATTTCGAAATCGGCCTCTTCCAGGGGGAAGAGCTCCCGGATGGCCGTCCCGATGGTGGGATTTTCCGACAGGATGAGAAGGCCTTCGTGCTCGTCGGAGAGACCCAGCTCCCGGGCGCTGCACATCATGCCCTCCGAGCGGATGCCGCGAAGCTCGCGGGCCTCGATCCTGAGGCCATCCGGCAGGAGGCTGCCGGGCAGGGCGACCGGCACGCGGTCTCCCGGTTTGAAGTTCTTCGCCCCGCAGACGATGGTCCGGGACTTCCCTCCGTCGACCTGGACCTGGCAGACCCGTAGGCGGTCGGCTTTGGGATGGGCGGCGATGGAAAGGATTTCGCCCACGACCAGGCTGGGCGGGAAGTCCAGGCCGCCGATGGGACTCGCCTCCACCTCCATCCCGAGCTTCGGAAAGATCTCGACCAGCTCCGCGGCGGGAACCGGAATGTCCACGTGCCGCTTCAGCCATTTCAGGTCGATTTTCATAAAACCACCAGGATGTTGGCGATTCTGGAGAGATTTTAGGAGGAGCGCAAGCGCTCATGATGGCGGATGAGCCAAAATCCGAGCGAAGACAGGGCGATCAGGAGCACGGCGATGACGACGACGCAGAGCAGGGACTGCGTCCCCTCCAGCAGGGCGTAGCCGATGAAGGGGGAGATGAAACTGCGCAGGCCGAATTCCGCCGCGCTGAGGCTGAAGTAATCGCCGCAGGACTCCTCCGGGACGATTTTCGTGACCCAGAGGCTCCAGGCGATGACCCCTCCGCCGTAGGCGATGCCGATGAAGCAGGAGCCGATGAGGATGCCGAGTAGGGATGAGGAGAGGAAATAGCCCAGGGTTCCCAGCAGGAGTAGGCCGTTGATCCACAGCTTCAGCTGGACGAGGGAGAGGCGGTCGAAGAGGTAACCCCAGAGCGGAGAGCTCAGGATGCGAAAGGCGGAGGGCACGACGCAGGTCAGCAGGGTGACCCAGTGGTTGGAGAAGTTGAGCCCGTAGCGCTCATGGGCGACATATTCGACCCGCAGGGGAATGGTCATCTGGTTGGCGATGCCCTCCAGGGCCCAGATGAGGACGATGGCGGTGAAGAGCTTGTCCTTCCAGAGCAGGCTGAAATTGGCCCAGCGGTGGTTTGGATTGCTCGGAATCCTGCGGGAGGGAATTTTTAGAAAACTCATCGCGCTTCCCAATGCCGAGAGTGCGATGACGAGGAGGATCCAGCGGTAGGCCTCCAGGTGCCGGTCGAGCCATTGGCCGGCCAGGAGGGAGAAGAGAACGCTGACCGTTGCCAGGAAGAACATGGAGAATCCCAATTTGGAACCGCGCTCGTCCGCCGCGTAGTTATGCCCGTAGACGTCGATCATGAGCGGAATCTGCTGCTTGTAGATGAATCGGGCGGCGACGAGGAGGACGAGGTAGAGTCCCGCGTCTCGGCTCAGGGCGGCGACCAAGAAGCAGACGGCGACCAGGAAGAAATAGAGGGCGGTGATCTGCATACTCGTCCAGGAACTGCGGGCCATCCCCCTCATGACCAGCGGGGCGCAGAGCAGGCCGGCGAAGCCGGCGGAGGAGAGGAGGGATTTCTCCCAGGCGCCCATGTGGAAGACCCGGATGGCGATGAGCAGGATATAGGTCTTGAAGCCGGCCTCCAGAATGCCCTGGAAGGCTTGCCGGAGGGTGTCGTAGCGAAAAGTCAGGCGGGAGCGCTCGGCGAGCGGCAGCTCATCGCTGGAGGCATTGGGCATGGAGAGGAGAATAGTTCAAGCCCCCGGAAAGGTCAATGGCTTGGAATGAATCCCTCTGACCGGGGTGACCGCCGGCTGGCTTTCGATTTCGGAGAAATCGGGCCCGCGGAGCGGGCCGCCCGCCGGAAAGGCCGAAGGCCTTTCCGGCGGGCAAAGCCAGCCGAGCAGGGGCCCGTGGGCCTGTTGGAGCCGGTGCCGGGGGGAAGGGGAAGGTTTTCTCCCGCTGCCCCGGAACTTCGCCCTGGTACCGGACAAAGCCAGCCGAGCGGAGGCCCGCCGAGCCTGTTGGGCTCCGAGTGGGTGGGAAAGTTCGATTTTCTTAAGGTTCGATGCTTTCCAATCGCCTTTCTCTTCCGCCGCCTTTGGCGCGGAAGGACGAGGCGCTTGCGCCTCGCCTCTCCGCGCGGCCCGCGTAGCGGGCCAGAGCCCGTTTGGGGCTGCCTTTGCGTCGAAGCCCCCTTCGGGGGTTTCGGCGGAGGCCCGCCTTCGGCGGGCCGCTTCCTTTGGAAGCCAAAGGCAGCCCCTTCGGGGCTCCAAAGGCCGCGGATTGTCTCCTGCACACTTCGGGTCCACGGACTCCGGAGATTCTGGACTCACAACCGCTGGAGCCGGGGGAGCGACAGCTGCCGGATGGCATTCAGGATGCGTCGGGCGCTTTCCGAATAACGTTGAGGATGGCTGGGGCCCGGGTCGTAAAAGGCGGGGAGAATCGCTGGCCCGATGACGAGCTGGGCCCGGCGGTGGAAGTCGGGAGCAGAGCGGTGGCGATTCCAGATGGCGTAGGTGCCGAAGAGGCGGAGGGGAACGACCGGGACGGCGCTCCGGCAGGACAGGAAACCGATCCCGGCTTGGGCCTCTTGGAAGTATCCATCCGACGTGCGGGTTCCCTCGGGGAAAATCGTCACCCCCTGGCCCTCGTGGAGCAGCTTCAGAACCCGCCGGATGGCTTTTAGGTCGGAATCCCCGTCTCGGTCGACGGGAATCGTATTGATCCGCGAGAGGATGAAGTGCCAAAAGCCAGGCCGGAACAATGTCTGGCGCGCGAAGTAAAAAATCTCCCGCTGCGGGCAGGCGGCGGCGACGAAGGGCGGGTCGAGGAAGCTGGCGTGGTTGGCGGCCAGGAGACAGGCGCCGGAGAGCGGGAGGTTTTCCGAACCGTAGACCTCACCGCCCCAGAGCTCCCGAAAGGCGAGGGCGAAGAACTGGCGCACGCTTCGGTAGTAGAGATTCATCTTCATGGCGATGGGAGTTCTCCGGAAAAGGCCTCAAAGCAAGTCTTTTCACCCAATGTCAATGTGACATCGACCAGTGTTAGTAAGCCATGCCCCATGGAAATTTTTTGAGGAAATTTATTCTCTCCGTCATTTCTAAAGTGCCTCGTTCAGGCAAAAAATTTTATAGGGATTCCGTCTTTTGTTTTGAAGAATTTTTTTCAAAAACAGTTTGTATCCGCAACTTCCCAGCTGAACATAGGCCATCTTGGGCAGGATATTCATGAGTGCCTTCCCTTCCAGAAAAGCGACATAAGGGTGCAGTAGGGTTGCGACTGTCCAGTCCTCGGGCGAGCGAAACCGATGGGTGAGCAGTTCTCCGTATATCTCGGGCCAGCGCCGCTCGATGGCTTCGGCCACCGACCGCTGCTGCGTGTGGACCAGGTGGAGGAAAAAGCTTTGGATCGTGAGGCCGTATTCCTTTTTCAGGCAGGCCTGGACGCGGAGGTTGGCCATCTGTGTAGGATTGTCGGGGTCTAAAAGAATGCGCTTGGGAGAGTAGAACTTATGAGCCATTCCATTGCCGCAGAAAAAGTCCTGCGGCCTCGTGGGCGTGCCGAGAAAGACATCGTCGTTAAAGTAAATATAATGTTCCGACAGGTCTGTAATTCGGTGTAGGCAGGCCTCGATGACATGGGAATT
>JAITKE010000074.1 GCA_031278595.1 Puniceicoccales bacterium | reverse complement strand
GTGGGCCCGCGGCTCCGCCGCGGGCCCGAGCCTCTTCGGGGCTCCAAAGGCGGCGAAGACGGATAGAGAAAAGCGAGGGGAGGGAAAACCCGGAGCCCAAACTCCCGAAATAGGAAGGCCCTGAGGTCTGAATCCCTGAAACAGAAAAGAAGCAGAAGCCTGAATTCCAGCACAGCCTTCGGGACAAGGCCTGGCACGGTCTCGGAACAGCGCTTGACTCGGAACAAGATTCGGCACTGCTTTTGGGACAATATCCGGAGCAAGACTTGGCACAGCGCCCACAACGCGACCCCAAACAGAGCCGTCGGGCCTCTTGAAGGATTTTAGCTTGCGCCAAGAGGAGGATTTCGGTTAGATGAGCCCAAAGGGGTTTTCGGACAAGAGAGGGTGACCTTAAGGGGAATTGGGGGGATTTCCCCTCGATCGGAACCCGAAGATTTGTTATGGCCATAGGGAATTATATCTACGAATTCGGTCGCCAGACCGATGGTGACGCGTCTCGGCGGGCACTGCTGGGAGGGAAGGGAGCAAACCTGGCCGAAATGGCCCGGATTCAGCTGCCGGTGCCCCCGGGCTTCACCCTCACGACGGAGGTCTGTGCCCTGTACCGGGAGGCGGGAAAAAAACTGCCGGAGGAGCTGTGGGAACAGGTGCAAACGGCCGTCCGGCACGTGGAGGAGCAGCAGCACAAGCGCTTCGGCGATGCCGATAATCCCCTGCTCTTCTCGGTGCGCTCGGGGGCCCGGGAGTCGATGCCGGGGATGATGGACACGATCCTCAACCTGGGACTCAACGACGGAACCGTCATCGGGCTGAAGAACAGGACCCAGAATGGCCGTTTCGCGCAGGACTGTTACCGGCGCTTCATCCAGATGTACGGCGATGTGGTGCTGGGCATTCACGCACCGGACGAGCACGCGGCTGATCCCTTCGAGGAAATTTTGAAAAACATCCGGCAGGAGGCGGGGGTGGCGCAGGATCCGGAACTGGACGAATCCTCGCTGCAGGAGCTGATCCGCCGTTACCAGGAATTGATTCGCCGGCGGACGGGACGGGAATTTCCCCAGGAGGTCGGCGAGCAGCTGCGGGGGGCGATCGGCGCGGTTTTCGAATCCTGGGACAACGAGCGGGCGGTGATCTACCGGCGGAAGTACAATATTCCCTCGAACTGGGGCACGGCGGTCAATGTGCAGGCGATGGTTTTCGGCAACCAGGGCAATCGCTGCGCCACCGGCGTGGCCTTCACCCGCAACCCCGCCACGGGGGAGAAGCAGTTCTACGGCGAGTACCTGGTCAATGCCCAGGGAGAGGACGTCGTGGCCGGCATCCGCACCCCCCAGCCCATCGCCGCGTTGGAGAGGGAGATGCCCGAAAGCTACGCCGCTCTGCTGGAGGTGCGCCAAAAGTTGGAGGAACACTTTTGCGACATGCAGGATTTCGAGTTCACCATCGAGCAGGATCGGCTCTACATGCTCCAGACCCGTAATGGCAAGCGCACCGGTCTGGCGGCGGTACGCATCGCGATCGAGATGGTGGATGAGGGAAAGATATCCCAGGATGAGGCCCTGCGGCGCATTCCGGCCGACTCGATCTCCAGCCTGCTGGTGCCGGTCTTCGACGAGGGGAAGAAATCCTCGGTGAGCAGGATCGCCCAGGGACTGCCGGCCGGCCCGGGGGCCGCTTCGGGAAAAATCTGCTTCTCGGCGAAGCGGGCGGAGGAACTCCAGGCCCAGGGCGAGCGGATCATCCTCTGCCGCCAGGAGACCTCGCCGGAGGATATTCGGGGGATGCTGGCCTCGGAGGGCATTCTGACCAGCCGCGGCGGGGTCAGTTCCCATGCAGCCCTGGTGGCCCGCCAGATGGGGAAGGTCTGCGTCTGCGGCGCCACCGCCATCGAGATGGACTACGCCGGTCAAACCCTGCGCTGCGGGGAGCATCGGCTGAGCGAGGGCGAGGCCATTTCCCTCGACGGCACGTCCGGAGAGGTTTTTCTCGGCTCCCTCGCCACCGCACCCTCGGAGGTGAATCGCGTTCTGGCCGGCCAGATGCCGGCGGAGGAAAGTTACACCTACCGCCTCTTCGACACCCTCATGAGCTGGGCGGACCGGAGGCGTCGGCTGGGCGTTCGGGCCAATGCGGACACGCCGGCCCAGGCCACCGAGGCCTTTGCGCTGGGGGCCGAGGGCATCGGGCTCTGCCGTACGGAACACATGTTCTTCGAGGGCCAACGCATCGACTTCATGCGCGAGATGATTTTGGCGGAAAGCGTGGAGGAGCGAAAGGCGGCTCTGGCCAAGCTGAAGCCGCTCCAGCGGGGAGATTTCGAGGCGATTTTTCGGGCGATGCAGGGCCGGCCGGTCACGATCCGGCTCCTGGACCCGCCGCTGCACGAGTTTCTGCCCCAGGATGAGGAGACCATGAAGGTCCTGGCCCGACGGACGGGTCTGGAGTTGGGAAAAATCCGTCTGCGGGTGGCGGCGCTGCACGAGCAGAACCCGATGCTGGGCCATCGGGGCTGCCGGCTCGGCATTTCCTATCCCGAGATCAGTGAGATGCAGGCCGGTGCGGTATTCGAGGCGGTGGCCCAGGTGCTGGCGGAGGGCATTTCCGTCGCGCCGGAGATCATGGTGCCCCTGGTGGGCTTTGCGGACGAGCTCCGGCATCAGGTGGCCCTCATCCATGCGGCGGCCCAGTGTGTCATGCGGGACAGAAATTGTGTCCTCACGTATACGGTGGGCACCATGATCGAATTGCCCCGGGCGGCCCTGGTCGCCGATACGATCGCCCAGGAGGCGCAGTTCTTCAGCTTTGGGACCAATGACCTGACCCAGACCACATTGGGCATGAGCCGCGACGACTCGGGCAGTTTTCTGCCCCAGTATATCGGGGAGGAGATCGTGAAGCGCAATCCCTTCGCCACTCTGGATGTGGAGGGTGTGGGCCAGCTGATGCAGCTGGCGGTCGAGCGAGGGCGAAAGACCAAGCCCGATCTCAAGGTCGGCATCTGCGGCGAACACGGGGGAGATCCGGACACGATTCAGTTCTGCCACCGCCTCGGTCTAAGCTACGTCAGCTGCTCGCCGAAACGGGTACCGGTCGCCCGCCTGGCCGCCGCCCAGGCGGCCCTGCAGGCCGAGAATCCCTGAAAAACCTCGGCCTAAGAAACCTCGGCGTTTCTGAGGGAGCTCGGCGTTTTTTCGCCGCCTTTGGAGCTCCGGAGGGGCTGCCTTTGGCTTCCGCAGGAAGCGG
>JAITKE010000048.1 GCA_031278595.1 Puniceicoccales bacterium | reverse complement strand
AAACTTGACAACGTTTCCAAGAAAAACAGGATTAGGAATCCTATGAACAGAAAATGGAAAAAATATATTGGCGGTGCCGTCGCAATCCTGCTGGGGTTCGGCGCCGCGGATAGGTGCTTCGGATTCGGCGAAACGGGCGCAGAGCGACCGGAAACTGCCGTTGAAGTTTCGCAAGTCAGCGGCTGGGAAGACCTTGGGGATGACACGGAGGCCCTAGAGGGAAGCTTAAGAGACAAAATCAACGAAGCGGAGGGGAGTTTGTCCGCCGCTATCCAGGCCATGAAAACCCTAAAGGTTCGCGTGTTTGATTCCCACCACCACGCCGTGCAAATCGAATACCTGAAGCTCATTCAAGAAACTTCCTTAAAAACGAGCGATCACAGAACTGAGCAGAATAGAGCTGAGGCTGCGCTGATAATTTTGAAGCGCCTCTGCAACGATCTGTCCCGGAAGCCACTCTTCATAAAAGCCCTAGCTTCGACCATGGGCGGCGCCAAGTGGATTTCGAAACGCGCATTCAATGATCCGGCAAGTCTTTCTGTCAACGCGATTCGAGTTCTCCTGATACTCAGCAGAAAGGAAAGCTCATTAAACCATGGGGATCGCATGGGAATTCTCCAGCAGCTCCGCCATAACAAAGTTCTCGCCAATACTCAATCTCTCTTTTGGGCGGCCGTCCGGTCACTTACTATCCAAGAGCGTATACAACTGGGCGATTGCTTCGGGACTCAACCAAGATCGAATTACGAAGACAGAAGGGAGTATTTCAGGCTACAGAGAGAAAGCCGAAAACTTCGAAAACAAATCACACTCTCTCGTGAGAAAAACGGACCTCCTGGAGACCAGGAAGGTCACATCGCTAGATGGGAAGCCACCAAGAGAGAGTTGGAAAACCAAATCGTCGCCCTGAGAGAAAAACGCCCGTCTGCATATCCTTTTTATTACGAGCAAGAGCCAGTATATTGTCGAAAACCCGCGGATTTTTTAAAACATTATAAGAGACTGGAAGTTTTTCCTCCTGAAGAAGCTGCATTACGAAGAGATATCCTGGCCGGGAAACCCAATGCAAGCATTGCGGATTGTTGGAATGCCGTCATTTTCAAAGAAGATCGCTTTCGACCATTGGGTACACATGAAGCATTCACAAACGAGCTAAAAGAATACAGAGAAAAATATGTCGCCTTAAAACTATGGTTCGACTCCACTCCATCAACATTACACAAGTTTTTGCCTCACGCCTTACAAGTAGCCACTCGATGCGAGGAATACAGCCAGCTCTTTCCGAAGATCATTCTAGTCGACTCACTAGTAGAAGAAACCTATCATCAATTGGGAACACAACCAAGAGCGGCATGCTACGACCCCAAGGACGATTATCAAATTTGGGTGGTACTGGAAATAATGCAAAATTTAATACAAAGGATAGATGGGTATTTGCATCCAGAGCAAAAATTGCCAGATGGCATATTTAGAAGACAAAGAGCACAAAAACACCTTGATGTCCCTCCGGACATGGATCCCACGCAACGAAGGCAAATTGAGGAAATACTCAGAATCGCTGCAAGAATGGAAACAGAGTCCCTAGAAATTCTTTGAGGATAGGGAACTTTTCCCCATAACACAAAAATTTCTTCTGTAATATGCGTAGAGCCAATTGAGCAAGGAAAGAAGAAAAACAATCCAAACGAAGATTGACTCGGTGCTAAAAAGGCACTAACCTGCAGAAGTGCTCTTTTTTCGTTCCACGCCAAAGGGGGTTTGCGTTATCAAATGTTTACCGATGGCAATGAGTTGTGTCACTCAAAATCCAAAGCTTTCGCGCGGCAAAGATCAATATCGAGAAGCTCACGACAGGGACGAGCTACGTTAGCAAATATTCAAGGTACAGTTATTCAACACTCAAAAATTTTCTCATGAAAAAATCACTATTCGGAAGTGCACTGGTGCTGGGCTGTATGGTGGCGGCGTGGGCCGATTTAACGGAGGACGACATCGAGCATTTGAGGCAAGAGGCCTGGCAAAAGGTCAGGATTTTACAGACCTATCTCGAGGAAGTGGAGAGTCTTCAGGACAGGCAGGCCCTGATCAATATGGCTTTCGGCTACGTCTGTCTTTACGACATGGCGGGGGCATCGAACGCCGCAGAGGTCTTGAGGATGCCCTATATCTGGGTCATCAGCGACTTCGAAAGAAGATGGCACTCCGACCAGATCAAATGGCCCTCTATGCGGATCGACCTAACATCGGGCACCCGGAGGAACCTGGTGCAGCAGTACGCCCAGAGAGGAGAGTTGAACCCTTCGCACCGTCTGCAGGAGCTCTTGGGCAGCGCCCATATGAAGAGGGACTGGGACCCGCCACTCGTTCCCGCCATTCCCCCCAATGTCGATGAAGTAGAATTCCAGCGCTGCTATGAAATCATGGGAACCCTGCGGGAGGCCTATTGGGAAGCCAAACTCAATCCAGAACAGGTCGTTCTCCCGTTGGGGGTGACGGAGCCTTTTACCTACCCGACGGGCATCGCCCCATACGAGGATGAAGACCAACAAACCCCCAACGAAACTTTTTTCGTGAGCTGGTTCCAGAACGTCTACACCACACTCACCAAAGAATGGGACGAGGAGGTGCGGGATTGGGGCGATGATATACCGACGTGGTTTTAAGGAAAATACATACTTTTAAGAAAAAAGCTCAGAGGTTTTCCGTTTTTTTCCTTAATTTCAGGGATGCGATTGTCATCTGATTTGACGACACCCTTCGAGAAAATTCGTCTCCACAAGGGCATTTGCCGAAGGGTCTTGTTTTTTTGGGGGCCGTCTTTCGATGCCGAAGGCATCGGGCCCGCCAAGCGGGCCGCCCGGAGGGAAAAAGGCCGAAGGCCTTTTCCTTTCCGGGCAAAGCCGGCCCCCACCGGGACAAGCGAAGTTCCCAGAAAGCGTCATCAAATTCGACCGGTACTCAGGTTCGGAGAAAAACACATACGCACGGTAGCGACTAATCTCCGCGGCTTACGCCCTCCCCAGGTACTTGCCGTCCTCGGTGCTGACGCGTATCGACTCGCCGGGCTGGATGAAGAGGGGGACTTGAACGCTCAGGCCGGTCTCGGTCACCGCCGGTTTTTGAACGCTGGAGGCGGTATCGCCCCGAATGCCTTCCGGAGATTCGATGACCTTCATGGTCACCGCCGCCGGCAGCTGCAGCTGCGCTGCCCGATCATCGACGAAGAGGACATCGTAGACCGTGTTCTCGATCAGAAATTTCTTCTGATCTTCTAGCAGAACCCGCGGCAGGACGGTGTCCTCAAAGCTCTCCGGATGGAGGAAGTGAAAGCCATCGTTATCGGCATAGGAATATTCCAGCTGGTGCGTCTCGGTGTGGCAGAAATCCACGCTGTCCGTCGTGCGGATCTTGGTCGTCGTCGAGGAGCCCGTCCCCAGATGGCGCAGCGAGACCTGCATGAAGCCCGCTTGGCGGCCCTGCGTCCGGTGCAGCACTTCCAGCACGAGATGCGGCGCTCCCTGGTAAAGAATAACGCGCCCCTTGCGCAAGTCCGTCGGCGATGCCATAGAAAAACTTCCCCCTCGCTGAAAAATATTAGATGATTGGTAGCTAAATACTCCCGAACATAAATCAAGCTGAAATCATGCCGGTGGGCTCTTAGTCGGCAGAGGTGCAACATCGGTGGGGTGGGCGGTTTCGGTTTGCCGCCTTTGCGATAGGGGAAAAATGCAAAGCGGACGCTTGCATTTTTCCCTTATCGCGGCCCGCGCAGCGGGCGGGAGCCCGAAAGGCTCAAAGGCGGCAAACCCGCCACTCCGACGGAGACGACCCCACCCACAAATAGTGACGTGACATTTCCCCCTCATCCCTTAAAAAAAACCTCGTGGGTCATCGTCGCTTCTGTTCCCTGGGAATACTGCTGTTTTTCCTAACGGGCATAACCTCCGTAAGCACCGAGGCAACCTCCGCAAGCACCGCAGCGATTTCCCTTCCCATTCCGCTCGAATATTACACCGTCCAGGAATCCGCCGCAGACGGCCTGGGGGCAACTCTCGGCCATCGCGTGCAGCGCTGTCCCTTCAACCTCGTGGCCACCCTGCTCTTCCTTGCCGCCGTCCTGCACACGCTCTTCGCCTCCCGCCTCCGGCAATGGGGAGAGGAGCTCCGGCGCCGAGGGACGCAGATGCATTCCCCAAAAAAGCTCCGGTTGGCCCGAATCCTCCACGGACTGGGCGAAACCGAGCTCGTCTTCGGCCTCTGGGTAGTCCCGCTGGGCCTGGCCATCGGCCTCTTCTTCGGCAAAAGCACCCTGTGGGACTACCTCGTTCACCGGGTCGACTACACGGAGGCGCTCTTTCTCGTCGTCATCATGAGCATCGCCGGCTCCGAGCCGGTCCTCCGCTTCGTCGAACGGGGACTGCGCCGCTGTGCGCGCCTGGGAAACGAGAGTCCGGCGGCCTGGTGTTTCACCCTCCTGAGCGTGGCGCCGCTGCTCGGCTCCCTCATCACGGAACCGGCGGCCATGACCCTCAGTGCCCTACTGCTCGCCCGACGATTCTACCCCTGGCAGCCCTCGCCGCGCCTCGCCTACGCCACCCTCGGACTGCTTTTCGTCCACATCTCCGTCGGCGGCACCCTGACCCCCATCGCCGCTCCGCCCATCCTTATGGTGGTCAAGCGATGGGACTGGTCCTGGGCCTATGTCTTCCGGCAGCTGGGCCTGAGGGCCCTGCTGGGCATCGCCCTCAGCACCCTCAGTTACGGCTTTTTCTTCCGAAAGGAGCTGCGCGCTCTCGCCCACAAGCTGCCTCCTGAACAGGGCCATTTCGCTCCCGAGGCAACGGAGGCGATTTCTTTCCCCATCACAGCCGTCCATCTCGCCTTTCTGCTGGGGACGATTCTCAGCCTTCACCGGCCCCTCCTCTGCCTCGGCGGATTTCTGCTCTTCCTCCTCTTCAACCGCCTGGGCCCCAACGGCCCAAAGCCCGTGGCGCTCCGGCAACCGCTTCTGGTCGGCTGCTTTCTCGCCGGCCTCGTCATCCACGGCGGACTGCAGTCCTGGTGGATCGCACCGCTGCTGGGACGGCTCGGCGAGACCGCGCTTTTTACCGGCTCGGTGCTGCTGACGGCTTTTAACGACAACGCCGCCCTGACCTACCTGGCCTCGCTGGTGCCGGAATTCCTGCACAATCCCGCGTTGCAGCATGCGGTTGTGGCCGGTGCGGTGACCGGCGGCGGCTTAACCCTCATCGCCAATGCGCCCAACCCGGCCGGAGCCGCGCTGCTCTCCAAATTTTTTCCCCACGGCCTCTCGCCTCTGAAGCTCTTCCTGGCCGCGCTCACCCCTACGCTGATTCTGGCAACTTGCTTCGGCTGGAGATGAAAAACTCCTTCGCCGGAAATTCCGTTTCGGAGAAGCTCATCACGGCTGCCCTCGGTCAGTCTTTCCTTCGGACTTGGAGCCAAAATTTGCGGCCGTGGGCTTTTTTTCTGCCGGCTTTCGATTCCAAAGGAATCAGGCCCGCTCCGCGGGCTCCCCGGAGGGAGCAGTACGAAGTCCTGCTCCCTCCGGAGGAAAGCCGGCAGCTGCCCCCAGGATACTTCCCAACAGGAACTTAGCTCTGGGACTCGGCCGGTTCCTTCTGGGGCTTAACCAAATCCTTCAAAGACCTCAAACTTCCCAGCGCCTTTTAGTCACAACCTGCTCCATACTCATCCTTACCCCAAATCCGGGTGATGCGGCCGGAGAAGCGAGTTCTTTCCCCAATGCTTCTAGGCCGAAATTGCCAAAAGCCTCGCCGGCAACGGCCAAATCCTTTTGAAAATGAGCACTGTACTTCCGGAGACCATGCCCAGCCTGACCTTCGTAGTGCGCCTCCAGGGTTCCGGTACCCATGGCACCAGCAGGGATCTGAAAATTTCCGGCCAGCTCAATCCCTCCACTACCAAATTGGGCCAAAACGCTGGCAAATGCGCTCTGGGCTCCGCCACTCAAGGCTTTTTGAGTAGCCTCTCCGGTACCGATGTTTTCGCTCGGGGCAGCTCCGGCAGTACTCGCTCCGGTCTGGACACTCTGACCGGCACCCAATCTTTCTATGCCCATACTCCCTCCCGTTTGAATTGAACCGTTACACCGAGTCTCAATCGCTGTTCGCCATGAAGCCCAGGGCCTGACACCAGGTGCGGCAGCATTGGGCAAAACCCTCGAGCTCTTCCTTCAGACGCATCAGGTCGAAAAACGGCAGGGTGTAGTGTTTGCAGAGGAAGACCTGTCCCTCACCCGGCAGTACGCCGATGGTGGTCCCCTGTCCCTTCATCCCCGACCAATAGACGTTGGAAGACAGCAAAACCTGGTACAACTCCAGCAACTTCGGACATCCTTCCGGCAGCGTGAAGATCAGGCAGCCCAGCACGAGGCGATGGGTATACTCGTCGTAGACGATGTCGACCGAGACCTCCCCCTCGTCGTGCTTCAGCGCCAAGCGCGCCCCTTCTTTGATCTGCTCCTCCTTAAAGGCCACCAGCTCGTTCACCTGGAACAGCTGGCCGATGTTCTTCATGACCTCCATGAAGTCGACCGCCCTTCCTTCCATAATTTCCTTCCCTCCAGCCTGTCGCTCCATCTTAGCCAACACCGAGGCGGAGGCAATGGTAAAAATCGAAAAATCCTGCCGTTCATCACCCTGAGCCATCTGGCTTTGCTGGTTTCTGCACAATCCCGTGTCACAGCATGCTGTTGTGGCTGTTGCGGTAACCGGCAGTATGCCTTGGTTGGAGATGAAAAACAACCAGAGTCCTGCGGATCTTCATGATTCCGCAGATGAATCCAGATTTTTCCTAGGAAAACCGTTCTTCAGATTTGGGTTTTAAACCAACTTCCCAATGCCTTGAAGCCATCCCTGATGGCACAGCCGAGGTTCTTCATGCCCTCTTTCATATTGCCTCCCCAGGAGCTCACGGAAAACGCCAGATTGGCTCCAAGACCTTTGATATTACCGTTCTTAGAAGCTCTGAAAGCCGCTGTCCAGGCTTTTTTAAAGGAAGAACCCGCCTTTCGAAGGCTACTTTGGGCCTGGCCTTCGTGACGCGCTCCACGAAGCTCGTTAGCTGCTCCACGAGCTTCTGCAGCTAAATTACCAGCGCCGAAAGCATCCGCAACATTGCCAGCGAAATTGGCCATCCCTTCTCCGACCCTTCGAAGCAAATTGAGTCCCCCATCTCTAAGATCACCTACTCTTGCTCCGGCAGTTTGTACGGCACCCTGTACATTGCCACCACGCACATCTCTAACGGCAGCGCGCATGGTGCTGTTCGCATCCTGTACCCCTGCTCGCCATCCCGCTCTAAATCCTTCTATAGCCATTTTCCCCTCCTGATTGAGCTAAAACACCAACTTCCGGCGTCAGTCACTATTCACGATGGCTTCTAGGGCCTGGCGCCAGGTGCGACAGCACTGGGCAAAGCCCTCGAGCTCCTCCTTCAGGCACATCAGGTTGAAGAACGGCAGCGGATAATTCTTACAGAGAACCACCTGCCCCTCGTCCGGCAGCACACCGATGGTGATGTCCTGTCCCTGCGTTCCGGCCCAGTAGACGTTGGAGGCCAGAAATATCGGGTACAGCTCCGCCAGTTTGGGACAATCCTTCGGCAGCGTGAAGACCTGGCAGCCCAGCACGAGGCGGTGGGTGTGTTCATTGTAGATGATGTCGACCGAGACCTCGCCATCGTCGTACTTCAGCGCCAGCCGCGCGCCGTCCTTGATCTGATTTTCCTTAAAAGCAGCCAGCTCATTCACCTGGAACAGTTGGCCGATGTTTTTCATGACCTCCATGAAGTCGATCGCTTTTCCATCCATATTTATTCCTTTCAACTCATTGTCTCTTTATTTTAGACAACACCGGGACGAAGGCAATGGCAAAAATCGAAAAATCTTGCCGTTCATCGCCCTTCTCGTCTCCTATTTTTCAAAAAAAATCAGGCCGATGCGGAAGCGAAAACTGATCTCCTTCGAGGGCGGAGAGGGCTCGGGAAAATCGACGCAGATCCCTCTGCTGGAGAGCTATCTGCGCTCGCGGGGGGAGACGGTGCTCTCGCTGCGGGAGCCGGGCAGTACCTACATCGGTGAGCGGATCCGCCAGCTCCTGCAGCACGACCCCGAGGCTTCGGCGATGTTTCCGGAGACGGAACTGCTCCTCTTCGAGGCCAGTCGGGCACAACTGGTGCGGGAGCGCATCCGGCCGGCGCTGGAAAAGGGCCACTGGGTGCTCTGCGACCGCTTCTTCGACTCCTCGACGACCTATCAGGGCGCGGCGCGCCGGCTTCCCCTGGAGCACGTCCACTGGCTCAACCGCTTTGCCGTGGATGACTGCGTTCCCGGCCTGAGCTTTTTCTTTTCGCTTTCCGCCGAAATGGGCCAGCGGCGGCGCCAAAGCAAGGATAGGGCGATGCCCGACCGCATCGAGCGGGAATCCATCGATTTCTTCCAAAAGGTGGAAGAGGCCTACCGACGGCTCGCCGAGGAAAATCCTCAGCGCTTCGTCACCCTCGACGCCGGCCAGAATCCGGAGGAAATCGCCAAAAAAATCCGCGAACAGGTCGATGGACATTTCTTCTCGCGATAGGGGGGTTTTGGAAAAACTCCGGCAGGGCTTTCGTTCCGGCAGGCTTGCCCATGCCTTCCTCATCGCCTCCGCCGAAATGGCCTATGGACGGGCCTTCCTCACGCCCCTGACCCAGGCCATTCTCGGAACCGACCGCCTGCCCCATCCGGATCATTTCATTCTCCAACCCTCCGGTCTGACGGCCCAGATCAAGACCGAGGAGGCCCGCGGCCTCTGCCAGCGCGTCCAGCAGACCCCCCTCGTCGGCCGGCACAAGGTCATCTGGATCGAAGGGGCCGAGCGCTGTCCTCCCTCGGCGGCCAATGTCCTGCTCAAAACCCTGGAGGAACCCCCGGCGGGCAGCTTCTTCTTCCTCCTCAGCGCCCATCCCAGCTCGCTGCTGCCGACGGTGCAGAGCCGCTGCTGCTTCCTGCGCCTGCGGGGAACCGCTGCCCCCCCTTCCCATCCGCCCTGGGAGGACTGGAAGCGGCGGTGGCGCGAATGGCTTCTGCCGCTGTTTCCCCACCAGGCACAGAGACCGAAGCTTCTCCCTATCCCTTCGCTCTACGCCCTGCTGGCCGCGCTGGAGTCCAGCGTCGTGCAGATATTAGAGGGGACGAAGGAAGCCAAGCCCAACTCCGCCGAATCCCCTGACCAGGAAACGGTTCCGGCGGACGAAAGCGCGAAGCGCACGCTGCAGCAGCGGCTGTGGATCGACTTGGAGAGCTCCGTCGAAATGCTCTGGCGGGAACAGGGGGACGTCACCCTTTTCAGACTCCTGCCGCCGGTCATCGCCACTCTGGAAAAGTGCCGCGGGCTCAGCGAGCTCAACCTCTCCTTCAGCACCGCCCTGGAGGCCTGGCTGATCTTCACGGCCCAGGCACTGCTGAATACGGAGAACTAGAAGAATACGGAGAACTAGAAGGTGTCGTCCCATCAAGCAACGAGAGGAGAATTACTGGGTTTTTGTTTTGGGGCTGCCTTTGCGCCGAAGCCCCCTTCGGGGGCTTCGGCGGGGGCCCGCCGAAGGCGGGCCGCTTCCTTTGGAAGCCAAAGGCAGCCCCAAAAAAGAGGAGCTTCTTGGTCTTGACACCAAGGGTGGCCCGTTCGGAATTCCCTAAGTACAAAAATTCCCTCCTAGGCGCTAAATCCCTCCGCCCAGGAGGCGTCGGGCGAGAACCTGGCTGCTGGCGAGGGTGTACGGAAGGGTTTAGAATTCGACGATAGCCTCCAGCGACCGGCTTTGGGAAATGTCTTCGAACTTGCCGCTGCTTGAGTTTTGGCAGAGGCGAAAAAGTCTCCATCGGCCATCGCCGATTGGAATGACTTAGGATGCCTGTTGCCGGCTTGACTTCCTCTGGGACGGCTGGGGCTTAGCCTCTGAAGCCTTCGACGTCGGAGAGGGTGCGGCAAGGCTTTGCCGACCGAACCAATGCCCGGC
>JAITKE010000060.1 GCA_031278595.1 Puniceicoccales bacterium | reverse complement strand
CCCGCCTCTGTGGGCAGAAGGGCCTGGACATTCTGGCCCAAATCCTGCCGGAGCTGATGGAGTCTATGGCCCTGCAAATCGCCATTTTGGGCCAGGGGGAGCGGGAACTGGAATCGCGGTTCCGGGAGCTCTCCGTCCAGTTCCCCCAGCATTGCTGCGCCTTCATCGGCTTCGACCCGGCCCTGGCCCACCAATTGCTGGCCGCCGCCGACTTCGTCCTGATGCCCAGCCGCTTCGAGCCCTGTGGGCTGACGCAGCTCTACGCCATGCACTACGGCGCATTGCCGATCGTCCGCGAGACCGGTGGCCTGGCCGATACGGTGGAGAATTACGACGAATCCACGGGCAATGGCACCGGTTTCGTCTTCCGAGACCTGAACCCAGGGGCGCTCCACGACGCCATCGGCTGGGCCTGTTCCACCTACTACGACCGTCCCCAGCATTACCGCCGGATGCGGCAGCGGGCCATGAGCCTCGACCTCTCCTGGGCCCGGCCCGCACGGCGCTACCTGGAGGTCTACCGCTGGGCCCGCGAGTCCAAGAGAGCCTGAAGGCTTCCTGCGAAGGAGACTAAGGAGCCCGCTGTTCTCCTCGCCGAAGAGCGCTTGTGCTTGCCTCTGTTTTTTTGCGCGACGGCCCGTTGACGCGCGGCTGCGCCGCGCGCCAACCACGGCCCCCTGCGGGGGCGCGGAGCGCCCCCGCAGGGGGCCGCCTTGGCTCCGCCAAGGGGCCGTCGCGCCAAATACATCCCAGAACACCAAAGGACCGCCACAGAAATCACTTGCTTTCCGCCGGGGTGATTTCAGTGTTGGCGACGATGGATCGCAAGAGCTTCTTTCTCGGTCTGCTTTGCCTCTCGGCCGCCTTCGGGCTGATCTACTTCCAGCGCACCCAGCTCCGGCCCATGGCCCTTCAGCCGGAGATCACCCGCACCGAAATCACGACCCGGGCGGAGGATTTTTCCCCGGATTCCCCGGCGGAAGATGCGGCTCCGGAGGCCGCTTGGGACCTCTCGACCCCCTGCCTCTCATTGGAAAATGAGGAGATACGGGTCCAAATCCACCTGGCCAGCGCGGCGATCCGGGAGGTGGCGCTCAAAAAATATCCCTTCAAAAAAGGCTCTCCGGAGCCCTTCATCTTCAACCACGGGGCCCCCATGCCCGCCCTCGACCTCCGGCTGGGCCCTAGGGGTGAGCGGCCGCAGTACGAGCTATTATCCCGGGACGCACGGCAGCTGCGCTTCCTCGGCCGCTACCCGAACGGCCTGCACGTCGAGCGCAGCTACCGCCTGTCGGACCCGGACAATCCCAAGGAAGATCCCTACGTCATCCACCAGCAGCTGCGCTGGGAAAATCGTGGACCCAAGCCCCGGGCCCTGCAGGATTTACAAGTATCCCTGGGCCAAATCCCCTCGTCGGCCGGCGACCCCACGGGAGATTTCCTGAACTTCGGGCACTTCAACGGCCAAAAGGCCTTCTTCGTCCCCCACGGCGACTTTTCCCCGAGCTCCGGATTCCTCGGCTTTGGCAAACGGGAGGCCCGCTCGGAAATCCGGGCCGCGGGCACGATCCGCTGGGGCTCGCTCAAGAACCAGTTCTTCTGCTCCATCCTGACTCCCCGCAGCGCCGCGGCCGGCTACCTCCTCCGGCCGACGGGATTTCCGGGCGACCCCTCCTCCTCTGAAGGCATGACCGGCAGCCTGATCTTCCAGCTGGGCCAGCTCCAGGCGCAGGAGCAAAAGGACCTGGAACTGGACTTCTACGTCGGGCCGAAGGACTTCGTCCGCCTGGATCGCCTAGGGCTGGAGCAGGATCGGGTCATGCAGTTCGGATTCTTCGGCTTCGTGAGCAAGCTCCTCCTCCTCCTGATGAAGGCGATCCACTACCTCCTCCCCAACTGGGGCCTGACCATCATCGCCGTGACCCTTCTCGTCCGCCTGCTCCTGTGGCCCCTGACCCGGGCCCAGGTGCGCTCGTCGAAGCAGATGGCCCTGGTGCAGGAACCGCTCCGGCAGCTGCGGGAGAGGTATAAGGAACAGCCCCAGAAGCTGCAGGCCGAGACCCTGAAGCTCTTCAAGGAACATCAGGTCAATCCGGCCGCCGGCTGCCTGCCGATTTTTATACAAATTCCCATCTTCCTCGGCCTCTACGGCATGCTGCGCACGGCGACCGACCTGCGCTTCGCGGAATTCCTGTGGATTCGCGACCTGTCCCGACCGGACACCCTCGGCCATCTGGGCCGACTCCCGCTCAACATCCTCCCCTGGCTCATGGGTCTCAGCACCTTTTGGCAGATGCGACTGAGCCTCGCCCCGACGCTGGACCCGATGCAGCGCCGGATCTTCCAGTGGATGCCCCTGCTCTTCCTCTTCTTCTGCTACAACCTGCCGTCCGGACTCATCCTCTACTGGACGGTCCAGAACATCCTGAGCATCCTCCAGCAGCGGCGTTTGACCCAGGAAATTCCGAGCAGTCCGCCGGTGGGAGTCCAGCTTTTCCCCAAGAAGGGAAAAAAATCTTCTTCCCCGAGGCCTTAAATTTCCCTATTTTCCTCGAGCATGTCCGGGCATAGCAAGTGGGCGACGACGAAGCGGCACAAGGCGGCGGTGGACGCCAAGCGGGGGAAGCTGTTCAGCCTTCTCAGCAAGGAAATCGCCCTGGCGGTGCGCAGCGGGGGGAAGGACCCGGAATTCAACCCGCGGCTGCGGACGGTGATATTTAAGGCCAAAACCGCCAACATGCCGGCGGACAACATCAAGAAGGCGATCCAGAAGGGAACGGGGGAAATCCCCGGCGTCAGCATCGAGGAATTGATCTACGAGGGCTATGCCCCCGGCGGCATCGGCGTCATCGTCGAGGCCACGACGGACAACAAGAACCGGACCACCTCCGAGGTGCGCAGCGTTTTTACCAAATGGGGAGGCAACCTGGCCGGTGCCGGTGCCCTGGCCTTCCACTTCCAGCGTCTGGGCCAATTTCTCATCGCCCGGGACAAGGTATCCGAAGATCGCCTGATCGAGATCGTTCTGGCGGTCGGTGCAGAAGATGTCAAATCCGAAGAAGAGTATTACGAAGTTCTATGCCCTATTTCGGCTTATGATGAGGTGGCTCAGGCGCTTCAGAAGGCTGATGTGGAGACGACATCGTCGGAAATCGTCTACTACCCGAACAGCCTGATTCCGGTTTCGGAACAGGAAACGGCGCAGAAGATCCTCCGGCTCCTGGATCGCCTGGACGAACTGGACGATGTCAAAAACGTCTACAGCAACGGCGACATTCCGGACGAATGGGCCGAAGAAGAAGCCTGAGGGGCAGCGGGGTGGGGCGCGATGGCCCCTTTGCAACGCAATGGAGACCAGCCTCGCTCCGCGTGGTTGGTCGGGGTCGCCCCGCGGCTCCGCCGCTGGGGCGACCGGGCCATCGCGCCAAAAAAACAAGAGAACCACCACCTCCGGGCTCCCACAGGAGCCACCTCACCGAGCCCCCCCTCCCACCGAGAAACGACCCTATGACCGAGGAGCCGTCTTGTGCCGTTCCGGACAAACCTTTCCCGATCTTCAATCATGACCGAAGAAGCACCCGGATGGACAAGTCTTTCCCGATCCTCGATCGGGGCTAAGGAAGTACCCGGAAACTTTACACCAATCCCCTTTGCCTATCACGAAGAGATCGAGCTCTCGGTCGAGAACCTGACGAACCTCGGCCTCGGCGTGGGACGGGTGAAGGGCTGGGTCGTGCTGCTGCCCTTCGTCCTAAAGGGCGAGTGCGTCCGGGCCCGCATCTTCAAAAATCACAAGAATTACTCCGAGGCGGATCTGCTGGAAGTCCTGGAATCATCCCCCTACCGAAGGGAAGCCAAGTGTCCGCTCTTCGGTCTCTGCGGCGGCTGCCAGTACCAGCACATCGCCTACGAGGAGCAGCGGAGGATCAAGCAGCAACAGATACGGGAGTTCTTCCACCGCTCCGGCTGGACGGACATCGAGGTCCCCCTACCCCTCTCGGGGGAGGAATGGGCCTACCGCACGAAGCTGACCCCGCACTTCCAAAAACCGAAGGCGGCGAACTTCCCCATCGGCTTTCTCCGGAGAGGCAGTCGCCGAGCCCTGGTCGACATCCCGCACTGCCCCATCGCCACGGAGGCCATCAACGAGTCCCTCCACCAGGCACGGTCGGAAATTCGATCAAAATCCTCCTACCGCCGTGGCCAAACCCTGCTCTTCCGCGACATCGACGGCCGGGTCTGCCGTGACCCGCGGCGCCTCGTGGAACAGCAGCTGGATTCCCTGGTCTTCTCCTTCCGGGCCGGTGGATTTTTCCAGAACAATGCCCAGGTGCTGCCCCCGATGCTCCGGTACATCGCCCGAAAGGTCAGCGAAGGCTCTTCGGCGGACTTCCTCATCGATGCCTACGGCGGCGTGGGGGTCTTTGCGCTCTCCGCAGCGGCTTCCTTTCAGGAGGTGATGGGGATAGAAATCGACGAGGATGCCGTGGCCCTGGCCCGGCGCAATGCCGAGCAGAACCAAATCCGCAATGCGAGCTTCGTGCGGGGAAGCGCCGAGGCCATTTTCGAAAAAATTCGCTTCCCGGCCGACCGGAGCGTCGTCATCATCGACCCGCCGCGAAGGGGCTGCAACCCCACCTTTCTGCAACAACTGCTCCGCTTCCATCCCCGGAAAATTATCTCCATTTCCTGCGAGCCCAGCACGCAGATCCGGGATCTGAGGGAATTGCTGCAGGACTACCGGCTGCACGAGCTCCAGCCGTTTGATCTCTTTCCCCAAACTCGCCATATCGAGAACATCGCCGTGCTCGGACGGGACTAGCAGGGCCGGGACGGCCAATGGACCCGGGAAGTGGTGGTTCGCAATAAGAGCTAGGGCTTCATCGAGCGCGGGAGCTGGGGGCCCGTCGAGTGTTTTGGCGGGGGTCATCGGGCGTTTTGGTGAGGCCCGTCGACTGTCCGGCGGGGGCCTGTTGGGCGTCTTGGCGGGGGCCCCGGGACGCTCGCTTCGCGAGCAAGCGGCT
>JAITKE010000022.1 GCA_031278595.1 Puniceicoccales bacterium | reverse complement strand
ACGCTTTAAAATCATCGCCGATAAATACAGGAATAGACGAAAACGCTTCGGCTTGAGATTCAATCTCATCTCCTCCATTTTCAATTGGGAACATCCTTAAACGCCGTTTCGAAAGAGGTCTAGTAAAGATTTTCCGGAACGGAAAGAAGCTTTTCAACGGGTCATTTTTCCCTTCTCTCGGCCGAACATCCATGAGTTTTCCGAGCCATCCAGCCCCTGCCCTTCTCGGCGGAAAAGGAGAACATCTCCGCCCGGGCCAAAGTATCCCTTCAAAACCAGGGAATCATTCCTGGGCCTTGTCCTTCCGGCTGATCCTGGCCCTGCTGGTCGCCTCTCTCTTCTTCACTCTCATCTGCTTCTGGGGACGGAAACCGCTCGACTTTCGATTCCTGCCGGGACAAAAGGTCCAGTCCTCCATCGTCGCCCAGGTGCCCTTTTCCTACATCAGCAGTGCCGAGACGAAACGCCTCATCGCCGAGAAGCGCAGCCAACTGGTGCCCATCTACAAGGTCGACCTGGAGCCCTTCGAGCTTTTCAGCCGAGACCTCTGGGAATTGAACGCCCTGCTGGACATACTCGGGGAGCAGATGGATGGCGATGAAAGGCTGGGCTTTCCGCTCCAGCACGCCATCGAGAACTTCAACCGCCAGCATTCCCTCAAGGTCGACTGGATGGATCTCTCCATCCTCCTCAGGGCCTTGAATCCCGGCGAGCGCGCCCAGGTCTTCAAGGAAGCCCTGATTTTCCTCCGGGAAATCGCCAGCGACGGCATCTTTGCCGACCATAGGCAGGACTTTTCCCCCAACAGCTTTTCCGAATCCCCCGAAGCGACGCCCCGGAGGCGGTTCGAGAACAGCAACGTGCGTTCCATGGAAAGTGCCCTGCGCAACCTGCGCATCCACCTGCTCTCCATGGATCTGGAGCAGGACACGCTGCAGGCCCTGTTTCGCCTCATGAAGCTTGGAGTTCGGTCCAATCTCCTCTTCGACACATCCGCCAACGAGGAGAGGCTTCAGCAGGTGCTTGTGTCGACCCCAAAAGTGCACAAGCACGTCAGTCGGGGCAGCACCCTAATCTCCGAAGGGGTGCTCATCTCCAACGAGGACTACGATAAGCTCAGCGCCTACCACAAGGCCCTGCACATCGACGAGCAGAAGAAGGCGTGGTTTCACGACCGGACTTTTCAGGATTTCGTCAGAACTCTCATCCTCCTATCCTTCACTTTTCTCACCCTCTTTTCCCTGAAGCCCTCTCTGCGGGAATCACCAAAAGATACCCTTCTCCTGCTCACGGCCATGAGCCTCGATCTTCTGCTGATCCGGATCCCGCTCCAGATAGCCGAATTCTCCTTCTTTCAGGGGAACAGCGCGATCATCCATGTCCTCTTTCAAATAATCCCCTTTAGCCTCGGGGCGATGTTGCTGATGATTTTCCATCAAATTCCCAGTGCGCTCTGCTGCAGCGTTGCCACTTCCCTGTTCTACGCCTTCATGGCGGGCAAAGGACTCTCCTTCTTCCTCCTCTTTCTGACCTCGTCCTTCGCCGCCCTGCTATTGTGCCACTCGGCCTATTTGCGCTCGCAGGTTCTACGGGCTGGACTTATCTCAGGACTTCTCTTCGCCCTAGGGATATTTTTTTTCGAATCCTCCATAGAGGCCTCTGCCCCCTCCTGGATGGAAGCGATAACCCCCACCATTTCCGGGGGCCTGTCCGGTCTGCTGACCCTGGTAATCCTGCCGATTTTGGGATGGATTTTTCACTACACCAGCGACCTCAAATTATTCGAACTCTACGATTACAACCACCCGCTGATGCAGCGGCTCCAGGCCACGGCGCCCGGCAGCTACCACCACAGCCTCGCCGTGTCCAACATTGCCGAACAGGCCGCCCTGGCGGTCGATGCCAATCCCATTCTCTGCCGGACGGCCGCCCTCTACCACGACATCGGCAAACTGGAAAAGCCGGAGTACTTCATCGAAAACCAGCGGGAGGAGGAGAATTACCACGACAGCAAGAAGGCCGAGATCAGTGCGATCATTATCAAGAATCACATCCGAGAGGGATTGAGGCTCGGAGAAAAGGCCAAGCTCCCACGGCCCATTTTGGACATCATCCAGCAGCACCACGGGGATTCCCTCATCGGATTTTTCCACCAAAAGGCCAAGTCGCAGCAGGAGAGGAACGCGGAGTCCCTGCCCAATGAGGGCAGCTTTCGCTACGATGGACCCAAGCCCCAGACCAAGGAAGCCGCCATCGTTTGCCTGGCCGACGCCGCCGAAGCGGCGAGCCGCGTGCAGAAAAAACAGCCCTCGCTCAAGGAAATAGAGGAGCTCGTCGCCCATCTCATTCAGGAGCGCATCGAGAACCACCAGTTCGACGAGTGTCCCTTGACCCTACAGGATTTTGGGAAGCTGCAGAAGGTAATCACCGCGATCCTTTTCAGCGCCGCCCACACGCGCATCAGCTACGATTTGGTTCGGCAGAGGAAACCGTGAGCGGCCCCCATCACTCCATCCGCCTCAACGCTCAGGATCAACTGTGAGCGCTTCCCATCCTTTCATCCGGTTCAGCGACCAGGACTCTCCGTTGCCGGAAGCAATCGCCCTGCTGGCCGGCGCGGGGCTCTACCCGCAGGTCTGCGCCCAACGCATGCAGGCCCTCGGGATTCGCCTCCATCTCCTGGCCCTCGACGAGGGCGTCGATAGGGCATTTTTCGACGACTTCCCCTTCCAGAGCCGCCATTTCATTCCCATCACCCGTCTCGGGAAGCTGCTCACGACCCTGCGAAAAATCCAGGTGCAGTACGCAATTACCGCCGGACAGATTCGGCCGAGAAAGCTATTCGGCGGACTTCGCTTCGACCTCAGGGCCTTCTGGCTCCTCCGTCAACTGCGGGAGAAAAACGCGGCGACGATATTCGCCGCCATCGCCGATGAGATCGAAAGAATCGGCGTTCGGGTACTCGACGCCCGAAGTTTCATGGAAGAGGACTTGGTCGACGAGGGCACCCGAACTCCCTCCGCCTGGAAATTGCCCCTCCGCGTCCTGGAGCACGGCACCCGCATCGCCCGGGCCATCGCCGACCTGGACATCGGTCAGGGCGTCGTCGTCCACAACGGCACGGTGCTCTGCGTGGAGGGTTTCGACGGCACCAATGCCCTGCTGCAGTACGCCGGTCGCTTCCCGGTCAAGCCGAAGCTCTTCGTCAAGGGCGCCAAGGCCAGCCAGGACTTTCGCTTCGATGTGCCGGTATTCGGCCTCCGGACGCTGGATCACCTGCGGTCCAATGGCATCGCATACGCCGCACTGGAGGCGGGGAAGACCCTGATACTCCACAAACAGGAGGTTCTGGTCCAGGCCGAAGCGTGGGGGATTCGCCTTCGCGGCTACACACTCGCCCAGGATGCCATCCCATGAGCTGGTACGTCTACTT
>JAITKE010000019.1 GCA_031278595.1 Puniceicoccales bacterium | reverse complement strand
GGCCACTTCTTCCTGGCGGCCACACCGGCCATCTGGCTCAACCTCTGCCTGATCGCCAGCCTCCTGATCTCCAATACCTGCGGATGGGGAGCACTCACCAAGGTCTATGTCCTGTCGGCCGCTGCCCTGCTGGGCGGACTGCTGCCCCTGCTCCTGCTGCTGGGCCAGCTGCGGCAACAGGGCTGGCGCTGGCGCTGGGACTTTTGCCCATCCCCGGCCCTGGCGGAATTGAAAGGCCTATTCCTGCCCGGGCTGCTGGGGGCGGCCGTCGTGCAGCTGAATCTAGCCTTTTCCCGCTGCCTGGCCTTTTCACTCCAGGCGAATGCCATTTCGCTGCTCTACCTCGCGGAGCGCCTGATCGACCTGCCGCTCGGGATTTTTGTCGTCACGCTCACGACCCTGTTCTTTCCCCAAATGTCCCGCAGCTCCGCCACCCGTTGCGCCGAGGGCTTTTGGCAGGAGGCTCGGCATGGCCTGATGGGGGTTCTGCTCATCAGTGTACCGGCGGCGCTGGGGCTCGGCCTTCTGGGCCGTGAGATCATTCAAATGCTCTTCGTTTGGGGGCAGTTTCGGACCGGCGATGTCCTGGCCGCATTGCCGGTGCTGAGGATCTTCACCCTGGCTCTGCCCTTCTGCGCGCTGTCCAGCTTTCTGACCCGCATCCACCATGCGAAAAAAGATATGCGCGTTCCGCTACGGGCCTCCGCCGGCGCCTTCGGGATCAACCTGTCCCTGAGCCTTCTGCTCCTGCATCCCCTGCAGGTGCGGGGCCTGGCCTGGGCCCACGTACTGGCGGTTTTTTTCCAGACCGGCTATCTCGGCTCACGGCTGCGACCGCCGGGCCAGAGCTTTTCCCTCAAAAGCCTCGTGGGACCGATTAGGGGCATCCTGTTCTCCGCCGCCGGCATGGGAGGGCTGTTGCTATTCTTCCGGCGAAGGGGATTTTTCATCGAGAATCTGTCCCGCCCGCAGCACGCCGGCCGGCTGTTTTTGCTCATCCTCATCGGCATCCTGGTCTATTTCGCCCTGCTCTCGCTCTGGAATTTCCGCCGGCTGCGAGTTTTCCTCCGAAGGCCGATGCGGGGATTGCGCCATTGACTTTTCCTCTCCAGGCCCAGGATTCCGGCTCCGGCGGGCTGTGGCGCAGTCTGGTAGCGCACTTGCATGGGGTGCAAGGGGTCAAGAGTTCGAATCTCTTCAGCCCGACCAGGAAAGAGTATTTTTCCAAAAGTTTTTTACGAGGGGAAAAGGAGCAAAAACTGCGGACTTCAGGCGAGTGGATGTCGAGGCGATCTTTAGAGGGTGTCGTCAAACTAAAATGAGGGGGCATTTTTTGGGGCCCCGGGACAGCCCTCGAAGAGGGCTTAAGCGGCTAAAGCCGCTTGCGCGCGAGGCGAGCGTCCCGGGGCCCCCGCCAAAACGCTCGATGAATCCCCAGCTCTCACGATTGACGAAAATCTCCAGCTTTTATTTGACGACGCCCTCTAGGCTGACGAATCTTTGTCTGTACCCTCGCGCCATGGCCTCTTTGCGGAGCAAAGGCGGCGTCCCCCGCTCTCCACCCACCCTCCCGCGCGGGGAACGCCGCGGTCCACCGCTGCCGGCTCCGCCGGCGCGGCGGACAGGCCATGGCGCGAAGAGGACAGAATCGCCGACCGGTGGCCTGGGAAGAAATTGCGGACTTCAAGCGGATGGAGCTTGAGTGTTTAGGAGGATGGAGGTATTTCGGGAGCGCCGTAGTCCTTCATCGCCTCCTCGATGGAGATTTTGGGGCTGTAGCCCAGCTCCTCCCGGGCGGCGCGGTGCGAGAAGTAGTGGTCTTTCCCCAGGGCCAGGGCCAGAAAACGGGTCATGGCGGGCTCGGGATGATTTCGGCGTAGGCGGGAGAGCTTTTCCAAAACGTATCCGCTCGCGTAGGCGAGGGAATAGGGAATCCGGCGCGTCACCGGTGGACGGCCCAGGCGTCGCAGGATTTCATCGATGGTTTCCCAGAGGGGCAGGGGATGTTCCTGGCCGATGAAATAGGCCTTTCCGCCCGCATGTCCCCGTAGGAGGGCCAGGAGGGCCAGCTCATGGGCCTGGGCGGCGTTGTCGACGTGTGTCATGTCGACATGGTTTTTCCCCGCACCGATCTGGGCCAGCTGGCCGCTTTGCGAGCGCCGGAGGAGCCGGGGAATGAGCTGCCGGTCGCCACGGCCGAAGAGAAGGTGCGGGCGCAGCGCCAGCGTCCTCAGGCTCGGCGAGTTGGCCGCCAATACGAGTCGCTCCGCTTGGATCTTCGTCCGCGCGTAGTCGCAGAGCGGGTGTGAAGAATAAGGAATCGATTCATCGCCATTGCGGATGTCTTTGCCGTTAAAAACCACGCAGGGCGAGCTGGTGTAGATGCAGTAGGAGACACGGTTCTGCCGACAGGCCTCGAGGATGTGGCACGTGCCCTGTACATTGACCGCGTCGTAGAGTTGTGGATGGGACTCGATGCCGGCCCTGGAGGCGAGGTGAAAAACGGCCTCCACCCCGCGTGTCGCCCCCAGGACGTCGGGGAAATTCTGAATATCCCCGCGGCGGTACTCGACGGGAAGGTTCGTCGCGCTCCGCTCCTGCCGGCCCAAAACACGGACGTGCAGGCCACGTTTCAGCAGGAGGGGCAGGAGCCGCTGTCCCAGAAATCCATTGCCACCGGTGACGAGGACTTTCACGCGGATGTTTTTAGGGAGAAGCTGCGGAAATTCAAGCCCAGGGCACAGGGAAAACTGGGCGTAACTCGAGCGGAGGAGATCCTAAACCGGGCGGAATGGCAATGGCTCCCGCTGCGCTGTCTTTGGAGCCCATAGGGCTCGGCTCGCTCCGCGAGCCCCAGGGAGGGAATGGCCTGAAAGGCCATTCCCTCCCTGCAAAGACAGCGCAGACCCACCCACCCGCCCCTCTTTTAAAGGAAAAGGATTCCTGGTGGCCGGACTCTAAAATGAGGACGGAGCCGAAAAACTCCCAAAACTCCCGAGAGAAATTCCTGGTGGGCCCTGAGGGATTTGAACCCACGACCAAGGGATTATGAGTCCCCTGCTCTGACCGCTGAGCTAAGGGCCCGATGCTCGGTAGGCCTCCTGCACGCTGCGATGGGAGGACTGCTTGGCAAGGGAAAAAGACCGGCCTGGGCCGAAGCCCAGAGGAAAGACCGGTATGGGCTGAAGCCTGGGGGATAAGACTTGAAAAATTTTTTAGGGAAAATGTCTTTTCGCCCAGGAGCGTGGGGGAGAAAATTCAAAATTCCGGGATTCAGAACTACCTCTCACCGGCGGTGGAGCTTTGGCAGGAGGACGAGAATGGTCTGGTGGCCATCGCCAAGCCCCCGGGTCACATGGCCCATCCCAACGGAGCGGATGCGATTTCCGAAAAAGCCCTCGTGCCCCGGAGCTATGATTTCGAAAAAGAGGGCTACCGCCTGCCCGATGGGCGGTGGCTCTTCCTCCTCCACCGCCTCGACGCGCCCACGTCCGGCCTCATGCTCGTGACCCTGGACGCAGCGGTGGCGGTGGCGGTCCGGCGTGCCTTTCGGGAACGGCGCTGCCGGAAGGCCTACCAGGCCTGGGTGAAGGGGAGGGCGGCCCTGCCGGCATTGGGCCTGTGGCGTGATCCCTTGGCAGAAGTGCGGACTCCGGCCGGCCTGCGGGTGCGGCCCGATCCCCGGGGTCTGCTAGCCGAGACCCGTTACGAGGAGATGGCCCTGGCAAGGCTGGGAGAGCATTCCCTCCGGCGGCTTCGCCTATATCCCCACACCGGCCGAACCCACCAGCTGCGCGTACAATGTGCCCTGAGGGGCTGTCCCGTCCTGGGGGACAAGACCTATGGGGATTTTCGCTGGAACCGGGCCCTGGCCGGGCTCGTAGGCCGCAGAAATCTCTTCCTCCATTCGGAGCGCATCGAGCTGGATTACCGCCTGGGGGGAAAGGTCTTCCATTTTTTCGCCGAGCAGGAGCCGCCCAGTTTCTGGGACTTTGGGGCCGCCTTTGCGTGAGGGGAAGGGAAAGTTTCCTTCCCCTCACGCAGCGCCCGCGCCCCCGCGGCGCGGGCGCCAGGGCCCTTTGGGCCCAAAGGCGGCCCCAAACCCAGCAAGGGCAACCTGGAATGTGTGTACCCCAGGAAGGATATTTTCTCTGTTTTTTTGCGCCATGGCCTCTTTGCGGAGCAAAGGCGGCGTCCCCCGCCCCCACCCGCCCTCCCGCGCGGGGGACGCCGCAGTCCGCCGCCGCCGGCGGAGCCGGCGCGGCGGACAGGCCATGGCGCGAGGGGCGTAAAGGGAGCGGAGAGGACAGAATGCCCGACCGATACTCAGACGGCGAGGGCGGAGGGAGCCTCTGTGGCCTCTACCCCTTCGGCCGACTGGGGCAGGAGCTCCGGGCCCAGGTGCTGCTCGCCCACGAATTCCTCGAAGCTGGGCCCCTCCAGCTTGAAATCCCCCTCGAAAAACCCGTTCAGCTGGCGGATGCGAGTCGGATGGCGCATTTTTCTCAAAGCCTTGGCCTCGATCTGGCGGATGCGCTCCCGGGTGACCCGGAACATCTTGCCCACCTCTTCCAAGGTGCGGCTGTAGCCATCCCGCAGGCCGAAGCGCAGGGTCAGCACCTCCCGTTCCCGCTCGTTGAGGGTCGTGAGGACGTGGTCGATCTTCTCCCTTAGCAGGCTGTAGGCCGTCATGTCGTAGGGATTTTCGGCACTGTTGTCCTCGAGGAAATCCCCGAAGCAGGCGTCGTCCCCGTCCCCCACCGGCGTCTGGAGCGAGATGGACTGCTGGGCCATTTTCATGACCGCCTGGACGCGCTCCAGGGGCATGTCGGTCTCGGCGGTCACCTCCTCGGCCGTCGCCTCACGCCCCAGCTCCTGAAATAATTGCTTCTGGATCTGGGTGATGCGGTTCAGGACCTCGATCATGTGGACGGGAATCCGGATCGTCCGGGCCTGGTCGGCGATCGCCCGCGTGATGGCCTGCCGGATCCACCAGGTGGCATAGGTGGAGAACTTGTAGCCGCGGCGGTACTCGAATTTCTCGACGGCCTTCATCAGTCCCATGTTGCCTTCCTGGATCAGGTCCAAAAAGGTGAGGCCGCGGTTGGTATATTTTTTCGCGATGCTGACCACGAGGCGGAGATTGGCCGCCACCATTTCCCGTTTGGCGATGTGAGCCTCGGCCATGTGTTCCCGAAATTTCTTGACGATGTCCAGGAAGCGGAAGGGATCGGCCTCCAGCTTGGCCTCCAGCTTTTCGATGGCCTTGCGGATGCGCTCCTGGTAGGCCTTGTCGGGCTTGCCGTTCTGGGCGGACAGCTTTTCCGCGTGCTGCCGTTCCTGCAGGAGCTGCTCGATCTGGCGCAGGTCGGGCCGGTATTTCTCCAATAAATCCTCAAAGACCTTCATCTTGAAGCAGAAGCGCTTCAGCACCGTCCGGAGCTGCAGCTGGAACTGCCGCAGGCGCATCCCGATCCGCTTGCGCTTGGCCGCCTCTTCGCCGAGCTGGCGCTGCTCCTGCCAGGTATCCCGGATGCACTGTAGGAGCATCCGGCTCTCCTCCAGTGAGCGGGTGACGATGCGGTAGTAAACCTCGCGGCTCTCGATCTTCTTGTCCAGGACGATCTGGTCGAAGCGCTCTTCCCTCTGCAGGAGGCGTTCGGCCAGGTCGATCTGGAATTCCGCGGTGAGGTGAATGGAAAATAATTCATCTTGGGCCTGGAGCTCGGCATTTTCGATGCGCTTGGAGATGGACACCTCCTCGTTGCGGGTCAGCAGGGGCACCTGGCCCATCTGGCGCAGGTACATGCGTACCGGATCCTCCGCGATTTCCTCCGGAGAGAGGGCAGAGAGGCTTTCCTCCTCCAGGCGCTGCTGGTAGGCCTCCACCTCATCGCCGTCGAGGATCTCGATCTCGAGATGATCGAGGATGTTGATGATGTTCTCGATCTCGTCCGGACTGTCGGACATCTCCGGCAGCTGGTCGCTGATGTCCGCCAGGGTCAGGTAGCCCTGCTCCTTCGCCTGCCGTATGAGCAGGCGCACGCGCTCATTGATCTCGGGACTTTCGGCGTGATTTTCGGGTGGTTTGGTGTCCATAGGGCGTGATTCCTGGAGCCTGTCTCATGAAATAGCCTGCGGATTCAGCTGGGGCGGATGCTGAAGCAGGCGCTGCCAATGCATCTTTTGCCGAATGCGATCCTTCCAATCCTCCTCCCCAAGGGGCGTTTTTTCCGCTCCCTCCCCGGAGGAGGAGTGTTCCGGAGCCATGATCTCCCGAATCGCTTTCTGGATATGATCCCGATGCAATTTGCGAAGACACATGTTGGCCGTTTCTAACGGGTCTTCAAAAAAATCCCCCGTTGCCAACACAGTATACAGACGATCGCATTCTTGGGGAGTAAAATTTTCATCCACCTGCTCCCAACCGT
Organism: Puniceicoccales bacterium; assembly: GCA_031278595.1. Lineage (GTDB taxonomy): Bacteria > Verrucomicrobiota > Verrucomicrobiia > Opitutales > JAIRLG01 > JAIRLG01. Next base: position 8,077 of record JAITKE010000019.1, on the reverse strand, counting down.
TCCAGAGATTTTCGCGGAAACTCTCCAGCAGATGCCCCAGCAGCGCGTGGTCGGGATCCCGCTCGTCGAGCCAGGCCTTTTCGATGAGGCGGGCCAAAGGCGCTCCCAGATTCTCGTGGTGGACCAGGAGGGAGAGGAGGTCGTAGGTGACGGAGTGGATCTTGGCCCCCGGCGCCGTCGCTTCGAGGAGGGGCTTCGTCCCGCCACTTCCCGGGGCACCGGGAACTCCCTGCAGCTTCGTCCGGTCGCAGAAATGTCCGAAGTCGCTGAGGACGGAGCGGACGTCGATGCCCATGAGCCGGGAGGCTTCCCAAATATAGGCTTCGCGGATGACGGAGGAGGAGATCGGGTGGATGAGGGCGAAAATGCTCCGCAGCGTCCGTTCCTTCTCGTGGACATCCGCCGCCGTTCCCTGCGGCAGCCAGTGGCGCACGGCGAAGCCGATGGCCGAGCAGGTCAACGCCTCCAGCTCCTGCAACACCACCGAACCCTTCCCACGGAGATAGCTGTCGGGATCCTGTCCCTCGGGGAGGAGGATGAAACGGACTTCCATCTCTTCCTTGAGCGCCATTTCCAGGACGCGCAGAGCCGCCTTTTGGCCCGCTCCATCGCTGTCCAGGAAGCACCAGAGCCGGGGACTGTAGCGCCTCAGCTGGTGGAGCTGCCGCTCGGTGACTCCGGTTCCCTGGGGGGCAACGGCCGTTTGGAGCCCGACCGAGTGGCAGCGCAGCGCGTCCAGCTGTCCCTCGACCAAGAGAAAGGTACCGTCCTCCCGAATCTGCTGCCGGGCCTGGTCGAGGCCGAAGAGCACTTCGCCCTTGCTGAAAAGCGGAGTCTGGGGCGAGTTGATGTATTTGGATTCATGGGCGGGATCCTGCGGCGGGGTGATGCCCTCCAGTTGGCGGCCGGCAAAGGCAATCGTCCGGCCGTGAATGTCCCGAATCGGGATCATCAGCCTCCCGCGGAAGCGCGGAGGGGGGACGTAGCCGCTGTGCGAGGTGTAGAAAAGTCCGGAATGGGCCATCGTCTCCGGGGCGAAAGCCTTGCGCAATCGGTGGAAGAGCTCGCCGTTGTCCTCCGGAGGGGCGAAGCCGATGCCGTAGCGTTCGGCCAGTTCCGGACTGAAGCCGCGATCCTTTTCCCAGTATTCCCGTACCCGTTCGGCCAGGGTGCCGGAGGAGCGCCAGCATTCTCGGAAAAATCCCTCGGCCGCCCGGTGAATTTCGAGCAGCGCCTTGGTATGGTTTTCGCCTGCCAGGACTGCCCGGCCATTTTCCTCGTAGCGGAGGGAGAAATGGTAGCGCTCCGCGAGCCATTCAACGGCTTCGGCAAAGCTGAAATTCTCCTTCAGCTGGAGGAATCGGAAGACATCCCCTGCATGGCCGGAGCTGAAGCATTTGAAAATCCCCTTTTCGGGCAGGATGAAGAAGGAGGGCGTTTTTTCCTGGTTGAAGGGACTCAGGCCGCGCCAGCGGGAACCGATGTGCCGGAGCTGCACGTAGGTGGAAACGACATCGCAAATATCCACATTTTTCCGGATACTCTCAATCGACTCTCGGGAAATGATGGGCACGGGCGATCTCGATGGATGGGTACGGACGATCTCGATTACGCAGGAGCCCTTCCGAAATCCAGGCCCTGGATCCTATCCCTAAAAAAAGTTAAAATCTCGTAGCTCATCGCATCTGAACTCTTGTATCTCCTAAGAGAGCTAAAATCTCGCATTCCGCAAAAGGGCTGGAATTTTTTGGGGCTGCCTTTGGCTTCCAAAGGAAGCGGCCCGCCTCCGGCGGGCCCCCGCCGAAGCCCCCTTCGGGGGCTTCGGCGCAAAGGCAGCCCCAAAAGCAAAACCCAGCAACTCCCTTTTCGTCGCTTGATTTGACGACCTCTCTAAAAGAACTGAAACCTTACCTCTCATCGCCCTAGGCCCGCCGAATTTTCGGAGTGGGTTTTATAGGGCTCCTCCGGGCTTTTGGCAAGTGCGTCCTTCTCCGTCCCTTTCCGCAATTACCGCGAATGGCCAAACCGGATGACCATGAAGAATAGCAAGACCGGATAGCGGTGATGGTCAAAACGGATGGCGATGCAGGAAAGTCGTCCAATCGCCGCCGATGGGGGCCCGTGTTATTTTCTGGCCAAGAGGAAGGGGGCCGCTTCAATTTTTTCAGTCGAAAAACTCCTTCCATGCGGATTTCCGGCACAGGCATTTTTTCTTCCCTTCTGCCGAGGCGGAGCGCTTGGCTGCCGGTGCTGCTCGTGTTCTGTTTCCTGACGGCCTGTCGGCCGACGGCGGAGGAGTGGTCGGAGGAGGAAGACGGGCTCTACCGGCGGGGCCAGCAATTGCTTCGGGAGGGCCGGGCCACCGAGGCTTTGGAAAAATTCCTGGCGGTCATTCGTCGGCATCACCCGACGCCGCAGTCCCACCTCTTCTGCGGGAAAATTTACTGGGAGACGCTGGAGGATCCGATTTTCGCCATCTATCACTTCCGTCAGTTCCTGATCGGCGCAGCGGAGGAGGCCAAGGAGCGCGAATGGGTGCCCCAGTGGATCGATTCGCTCCAGAAATTGTTCATGAAGCAGTGCCACCAGAGTTCCCTCTATAAGAAGTACGCCCATGACTTTCCGGTTCTGTTGCGGGAGCTGCGGCAGGAAAATGCCCAGCTGAAGCGGCGTGTGATCGACCTGGAACGGCAGTTAGAACGGGAGCCCGAAGTATCCGTTGGAGGACAGCGGCTGGAGCGGGTGCTGGAGGAACGGGCCCAGGGGCGCCGGAAGACCTATCTGGTGCAGGAGGGCGATACGCTGTCGATCATCAGCCAAAAGGTCTTTGGCGATGCGAGCCGCTGGCCGGCGATTTTCGAGGCCAATCGGGACCAGCTGTCCCAACCCGACCAAGTCCGGGTCGGCCAACGCCTGCTTCTACCTTCGGCCGAGTGAAGCATTTTCCGTACCGTTTACGGGTGGAGTGATTTCCCATTACCCCGGAGACAGAGGACGAGGGGGCTGCGCTGTCTTTGCAGGCCTGGAATGGCCTTCCAGGCCATTCCAGGCCTGGGGCTCGCGGAGCGAGCCGAGCCCTGCGGGCTCCAAAGACAGCGCAGCAAAAGGCGCCGTGAAAACCGAAATCGAATCCGCCGGCCAGCAGCCCTCTTCAGATCCTTAGGGGGCACCTAAGCCGCCGTGGCCAGGGGAGCCCCTTCGATCCAGTCCCGCATCAGGCGCAGGGTTTCCCGCAGATGCGTGTCGTATTCCTCATTGGCGGGACTTTTTTCCTTTTCCGCAGAAAGGTCTTCCGGGTTTGCCTCGGCTTTTCCGGAGTTTTTTTGGGCAGAAGCGCTCAGGGAGGCGAGCGTGATGGGAGTGGATTGGAAGAAGGGCTGGGCGGCAATGCCGTCGATCTGGGCCTGAATCTCGCGCTGGAGGCGGGCCTCTTCCCGCCGCTCCCGAAGGCGCCGGGACAGGTCGAGGGAGAATTCCTCCTGGTCGAGTTTGCGGCGGAAGAGCCGGATGCGGGTGCCCAGCACCGCGAACTCCGGCAGGGTCCGTTGACGCGATTCGCTCTGCCGGCGCAGATGCTGGCGGAGCTGGTCGAAATATTGCCGGCGCTCGGCGGACACGAGGGCCTTGCCCGACTTCGGCGGCACGATGGCATCCCAGGCGAGGGCATGGGGCAGATCCGATTCCCCGATGGGCACCCATTCGTCGAAGGACGGGAGAGGGATGTCGGAGATGACCCCGCGGAGCTGGATGGAATTGCCGCCGGGTCGGTACCATTTGTTGACCGTTACTCGGGTGGCCCCCATGGTTTCCTTTTTTGGGTTGAACCAGTTGCCCAGGATGCGTTCGAGGGGAATGAGCACCTGCACACTGCCCTTGCCGTGGGTATGCTTGTCCCCGACGATGAGGCTGCGGCAGTGGTCCTGCAAAGCCCCGGCCAGGATTTCGGAAGCAGATACGCTCTGTTTGGAGATGAGGGTGATCAGGGGCCTGTCCCAAAGCGGTGTCGCCGTGTGGCTGTGGTAGATCTGCGTCTGGCCCTCCGGATCCCGCACCTGCACGATGGGGCCCTCCGGGATGAAGAGCCCCGCCAGCAGAATGGCCTCTTCCAGAAGCCCGCCGCCGTTGCCGCGGAGGTCGAGGATCAGTCCCTTCGCCCCCTGGACCTTGAGCTCCTTCAGTAGCAGCTGCACATCATCGCTCGAGCCCGATGGGGCCTTGTCCTCCTCTTCCGGGCCGTAGAAGGAGGGCAGATGGATGTAGCCGATACGGAGGGGGGCAGCCGGGTTGTCGGACAGGGTAAGGAGTTTCGCGCTGGCCCGGGCGCTTTCGATGGAGACCGTATCCCGGGTGAGCGTGATGACTTTTCGGTCGGCGGCATCCCCCTCGGCCGGTTCGATGCTCAGGTGCACGCGGCTGCCCTTGGGCCCACGGATGAGCCGGACGCTGCGGTAGGAGGGCATGTTGGTGATCTCGACGGCCTCCTGCCCGTCTTCGGCGACCGCCACGATGCGATCGCCCGGGTGCAGCAGTCCGCTGCGGGCGGCAGGACCCCCGGGGGTGAGCTCCTTGATGGTGCAGTAGCCGTTGTCGTAGTGGAGATAGACCCCGATGCCGATCAGGGTATTGCGCAGGAGGGTATTGAATTCCTCAAACGTATCTTTGGAGAGAAAGCTCGAGTGCGGGTCGTAGAGCTGGGCCAGGCTGTTGACGAAAAGTTCCTGGACGAACCAGGGCTCGATGTCGGAAAAGAAACGGCGGAAGCTCTCGTAGCGCCGGGCGATGCGTTCCTTCGCCTTGGCGACGATGGCCGGTGGGGGCGAGCTTTCCTCCGGCAAGTTCCGCAGGGTTTGGCGCAAAGTATCCAGCCAGAGAGGGATTCGCGGCGGCACCAGGCGATCGGGACGGATGAGCCAGGTGGCCGGCGGCAGTTCCTTCCCCTGGAACAGCGCCTCCCCAAAGGGAAAAATCCTGGAACTGGGCTCCTTCGAGTTCAGCTGGGGCGCCTTTCTCAGCGGAATTCCCCAAAGGGCGGGTTTAAGGGACAGTGCACCCTCCAGCGAGAGAATTTCGCTCTGGATTTCGTAGATGAGGCGCTGCCTCCACAGGTGCTCCGCCGTGGCCCTATCCGACGGCCAGGGCAGTTCTTCCCGATAGGGGCAAAAATGCTCCGCCGAGAGGGACTGGATATCCAGCGTAGGGATGTCGCGGAGGATCCGGGTGCTGCGCTCCCACAGGTGCCGACGGTAGAGATCGAAGAGATCGAAGGCTTTTGTCAGATCCCCCCTCTGCAAAAATAGGTGGAGTTTGGGCGCCAGCTCCTGGGTGATTTGCTGGATTTCTTCTTCGAGAAAAAGCATGTGCGAGCTGTCCATGCTCCCGAAGTAATTTTTTAGGATTTCCTCCGCCGGTATTTGGTAAATGGGCTTTTTGGCGTAATGGAATTCCTCGAGACAGCGCTTCATGGCCAGGGTTTCCTCCCGCATGTCCCCCGAAGGCTTCAGGGGAGGCCAGAGGTACGGCTCAACCTGCTCCGGAATAGCCAAATCCCGTTCCAGAGTGGCCAGATCGGCCTTCTGTTGGCCCAAAATTGGAACAGGAGACGTGGAAACAGCCGAGTCATCCTGAAAAGAGGAAGGAGTGAGGACAGAATCAGCCCCACCATAGGCCTGGAAGCCGGCGAGTAGGCAGAAACAGAGGCACAGGTCGAAAGTCCAGCTCTGCCCCGATGGCCACCCCATTCGGCACCGATGTTCCTTGGGTCTGACGATGGCCCTATGGTTGCGCCCGGTGGTGATTGTGGCCGAAGACTGGGAATTTCCGAGATTTCCTCCTGCTGCTGCTGCGCTGTCTTTGGAGCCCGCAGGGCTCAGCTCGCTCCGCGAGCCCCGGGGAGGGAATGGCCTGGAAGGCCATTCCCTCCCTGCAAAGACAGCGCAGACCCGATCTCCATAACAGAACCGCCCTTCATCATAACCCGATGAGCTCAAAGAATGCAAAGGGTGGGAGGGCTGTTTGTTCATATCAGCGCTGATGGGGCTTAGTTTTTAGCGACATTGGCTGTTTTGTCGATACGAATAGCGATTTCCTTTTGGGTTTTGGGCCGGCTTTGGATTCCAAAGGAATCATGGCCCGCGGTGCGGGCCACCCCGGGCCCATGACAAAGAATTTGTCATGGGCCCGGACAAAGCCGGCCCAAAGAGGAAAAAGCCGGGCGGCTTCAGGAGGAGCGATGAGCGGGAAGGGTGCAGAGGAGCAGGAGGAGGTAGGGGCCCAGGGCAGCCAGTGGGGCATTGAAGGTTCCATGGAGGCCAAGGGCGTGGCAGACATGGGAGAGGAGGTAGAAGGCGAAGAGGAAGCCCGTCGCCTTGCCGAAGCCGGCCATGGAATTGCTGCGGGGGCCGCCGGTGGCGCAGGGCAGGGCGATGAAGAAGACCAGGAGGCAGGCCCAGGGCGAGAGAAGGCGGTTCCAGTAAAAGAAATGCTGGGCCCTCCGCCGGTTTTCCGAAAAACCGCTTCCACCTTCCCGCTCCTGCCGGAGCAGCATCCGCAATTCGGGGAGCGTCAGCTCTTCGGGCTTTTTGTGATGGAGGGCCAGCAGCGATGGGGAGCAGCAAAAATCTTCGAGCTCGTGGCGTTCGAAGAGGCTCTGGGACAGGGGATAGTGGCTCTGGGGATCGAAGGTGACGAGGCGTCCTCGGAAAAATGTCCAGCGTTTTGTGGCGGCATCGAAGCTGGCCTGGGCGGCGGAGATGCGCCTCCACTCGTGTCCCTCGGCGTCCCTCTCGTGGAGATCGACGGCCGTGGCGATGCCCTTCGAGGGCTCGAGGGCCCTCAGGTACCAGAGCCGGCCCCGTTGCTCATCGTTCCAGCCGACGTGGTGGAGGATCGCTTCCGCCTGGGCCTCCGCGACACCCACCTGGGCCTGGTAGTCCCCAAAAATCTGCCGCGCCCGTGCTGCGGGCCCCTCCTGAAAATAACTGAGCAGCAGCGAGAGCAGAATTCCGATGCCGGCCAGCGAGCGGGTGAGGATGATCCGGGATACGCCGGCCGCCTGGAAGGCGATGATCTCGCCGTGCCGGCCCAGTTCCCCCAAAGCGAGCAGGAGGGACAGAAAGAAGGCGACGGGGATGACGAGGGGAAAGAGCTGGGGACAGAGCAGGAAGTAATAGCGGGCGATTTTCTCCAGGGCAATGCCCCGGCGGAGCAGTTCGTGGAGATGGTTGTACATGTCCTCCAGCAGCAGAATGCCGAGGGCCAGGGCCAGGCAGAGCAGGAAGTAGCGCCCCCACGTGCCCAGGACATGGCGGTCGGAAATGGACAACATTCGGCCATGAGAAGATTTTTCGCACCGATGGAAACCCGGAAGAGGAGATAGGCGTTGGCATCGGCGTCCGGGTCAAGTCGGAGCTGCGATGGCCTTGGAACTGCGATGGCCCGTCTGAGAACGGCCAAAGGCCATTCTCAGACTCGGCTGTTTTCCTTTCATGAAAACAGCCGCCTGGCTTCGCCAGGGGGCCATCGCACGGCCAGTGTGAAAGCGACGCCCCCCGAAAAATCTATTATTCTTGTGGCCGGAGGCGTTTTGGCTTTCCTTCGGCCGGTGGACGAGGATTTACCGGCATGGCTGCGGGTCCAGTATCCCTTCGAGCGGCAGACCCTTCGGACAGCCGAGGGTCATCGCCTGTCCTACGTCGACGAAGGCCATGGGGAATGCGTCTTCCTGTTCCACGGTAACCCGACCTGGTCCTTCCACTACCGCCACCTGATCTCCCGGCTGCGGGAGCACTTTCGCTGCATCGCCCTCGACCACCTCGGCTGCGGCCTTTCGGATAAGCCGAAACACGCCTCCTATTCCCTGGATAACCACATCGCCAATGCCTCGGCCCTGGTGGAAAAGGTCCAGGCGACGGCCTTCCACCTCGTCCTGCACGACTGGGGCTGCCCCATCGGCCTGGCCATCGCCGAGCTCTACGCCGAGCGTGTCCAGAGCCTGGTCGTCCTGAACGGAGCGGCCTTTTTGTCGAAAAATATCCCCTGGCCCATCGCCCTGGCCAGAACTCATTTCCCGGGAACCCTG
>JAITKE010000013.1 GCA_031278595.1 Puniceicoccales bacterium | reverse complement strand
AATCCTCAAAACCTCCCAGGCTCCCTCAGCAAAACTCCCAAACCTCCTCAGGCGGACTCATCCTCCCCAGGACCGAGTTCCAGGAGCCGCACGATGCGGTCGCGGCTGATGCCGACGAGCACCTTCTTCCGGCCACAGCGGATCAGGCTCAGGTACTGCCGATTCCCCAGCCATTTTCGGTCGAGGATCTCGATGCGTTCTTCCCCCCGCTTCCCCGGGAGGGACAGCTCCCCTCGCAGGAACCAGCGCCGCCGGTGAAAGTAGACCAGTAGACAACCCCCCAACGCCACCAGGGCCAGGAAGCAGAGGGTCTTGAGCAGCATTGTGAATTCCGGAGAGGAAAAAATAGAACCCAAATCCTCCATGCTCATCAGAAGTCGAGAGGAAAAAAAAGCCGGTTCCGAGGTCAAGTTTCGTTCGGTGGATTTCCCCAAGTGTCCGGATGTCCATTAGCCAATGGTCCTTCTCCATCGACCACCTGGATCTTCGGCAATGGGCATTAGGGGCGATGGGAGGCATATTAGAGACGATGGGGTGTTGGTTTTGTCTTTGCTGGGGCCGCCTTTGCGTGAGGGGAAGGGAAAGGAACTTTCCCTTCCCCTCACGCGGCGCCCGCGCCTGCGGCGCGGGCGCCTGGGCCCTTCGGGCCCAAAGGCGGCCCCATAAACCAATTACCGGCGGAAAACAGATAGCCTGAGAATCTCTGAGACAAACGAATTTCCGAAAACGAACGGCTCCCCTACCTCGACCAGCGAATTCCCCCTTACTTTGATCAGCGCATTTCCTCTACCTCGACCAGCGGATGGGGCCCAGGAGAAATTTTCTTCCCTTTTGGGGATCGCTTGGATCTAGGTAGTCCGGCACTCTCTGGGCCTTTACATCGGCCCGAAGGCCACGGATCCTCTGTCCCTGCGGGCTGAGCAGCTCCGCGCAGACGTGAATCGTAAAAGTATCCCCTCGGGCCGTCAGAAAGCTTCCCAGCGACTGCAGCAGATCCGCCTGTGTCAGGGTGTCCGGTCGGCCGAAGGAGCGATCGCCGCTGGCCGCCTCGTCGTCAAAACCGGCCACATTCTTGGCGGAGCTCACCTGCGCCCCGGCGCCGTGCAGACTCGCATCGATGGCCGCCTGCAGGGCCCCTTTGAGGCCCTGGGCCGCCCTGGAGGAACTCTTGCCCACCAGCCGGCGATTGACGAAACCGGCCACGCCGGAAAAAATGCCGCGCCGCTGCACCTCCCCGACGATCTCCTCGGCCAAGGACCACAGCTGACTCCGCGAGAGCGAAATCCTTCCCGTGCTCCGGGCCGGAAATCTTCCGAAGGAGACCTTGTCCTCCGAAGTGTCATAGAGCCCGCAGAGCACCGCGAACCAGGCGGCCACCGACGTGCTGTGGACATTGAACGCACCGTGAATGTAGAGCCGAGATGCCCTCTCGTTCCAGGGATCGGAAAGGCCGCTCAAATCCTCCTTCGCCCTCCAGGGCCGCAGCCGCGGGTTGAGCGATTCTCCGTCCTTCAGCGCCGAAAGGAAATAGCTGTCCCAGAGGGCCCGATTGAGCAGGTAGGAATAATCGTAGAGCATTTCCACTTTATAATGGGAAGGCCACAGCGAGCCGGCGGAATTTTTTTGAAAACTGGAGCCCCTCGCGACGCGCGGCGGCTGGAGGGAATTGCCGATGGCATAGGCCGGATGATAGCCGAAGGGCGTGACATTGGCGTGCTGCAGAAAGGCCAGGTTCAAAACGCCGAAATCCTTCCGGGGAACGTCAAAGAGGACGTCGGAAAAACTGTTTTCCGGCGGAAGGCCGTTCCCATCGGAAAGATTGGCCACCGGCAGCCACTTGGCCGACCAGTGCCAGTTGGAAAGTCTGGCTTCGCCAATGACAGGGATCATGGGATTGGGGGACACATAGTCCCCATCCTGAAGCTGGGAACGGCCCATCCATGGGGCCCGGGGATTGCCCTCCGCCAGCCAGCGCATGCCGTTGGTGCCGGTGCCATCCACCTCTCGGTCGGATTTGAGGCAGGCCGACAGGCCAAAGAGCGGCACAGAGGCTATACCGAGCGGCATCGAAAGCAGGTTCTGCTCCACACTCTTGGGGGCACCGAACGGATTATTATCCTCGATCTGTACCTTGGCCACCTCCTGCGCCAGCGCCGTTCCATCCTGCAGAAAGAGGTAGAAGTGCTGCCAGCCATTGCTCGTACCTCCAGTCCCCGCCGTAACACCGGGGAGGCGTTCCACAACGAGCTTAAAAGAGAGAAGAAACGAGACCCACGAGGGCGAAACATCCTGCAGGTTGAAATTCCAGTCGTAGGTAAAAGCCCCTTGCCCTTCGGCCAGCAAGGGTCTTCCGCCATTCATCTCCGTAGACGGCCAAGATTCCCCCAAACCCAGAGTCACCGACTGTCCGGCCGGTAATTCCCCCACATCCGCAGTGCAGGAAAGCAGTTCCCAAAAGGGTTCCGCAGCACCGCCCAGCGTCAGGGTCACGCTCGATTCCCCCGCATCGCCGGGAATGGAAAGAATGGCCTTTAGCGCCGGCTGGGCGGTCCTGTCCTTCAAACTCCTGTAGCTGAAGCGATAGCTGTGGGCATTCAGGGTAACATTATGCGGGTTGTGGAGCGTCAGCTGCGGGATGAACTCGAAGCAAAGGGTTCCAGTTCCAGAAAAAGTAGTATCCAAAGCCGTTTTCTTCACGCGCATGAGGAGGGAAAAATGGGTGATGATGGGGGCCAGCGGAGAGACTTCGGGAATTTGCAGTTCCTCCTTGGGCAAATCGCTGCGCTGCCAGGAGCTGTAATCCTTGTAATCGATGGGGGTGTAGGCCTTAGTTGCCAGCTGAGCTGCCCGTTTTCCCGAAACAACCCCCTCGCCACATCGGGCGAAATTTCTCAAAATTCCCCAGGTGGGCGCCGGTTCGGGATCCGCATTTTCGACCTGAAAGATCTCCTCCGTCAGCGCCGGATAGGGAGGCGTAGGCGCGGCCTCTTGAAAGAAGGCCGTCAGGTCTTTCCGAAATCCCCCATGGCGGGAATCCGTCAAAAGCCCGTTGGAGCAGCAGGTCAAATCATGCTCGTAGAAGCGCAGGCTGTGGATGGAGGAATCGTCGCTGCCTACCACTCGAAAATCCGGATGCCGGGCCTCGATCTCCTCCAATGTCCCGCAGGAGGGTAACTGCGGCGAGCTCTGGGGAAAGCCCGACAGGCCGTCCAGAAAGTCGATGCCGCTCTGGGGTGGACAAGAACGCAATACTTCGGCCGCCAAATCCTCCCGATGCGGCAGCGTGCAGCACGCCTTCTGACTCTCATCTTCGATCCAGTAGGCGTAGCGGCCGATGAGGTTGGATTCGCTATCCCTGATGTTGACCCAGGGTGCACGGATCACCGACGGGGAGCCCCGGTCGTCGGAGGACCAGGCGTAGCTGTTCTTATCCTCCAGCTGGACGCGGAAAAAGGCCTCGTTATGGATGTACTGGCAGGCATCCGCCTCGTGGGGATGGGAGATCAGCCAGGAGTGGAATGGAGGACTGTCCTGAACGACCCCGTCCAGCTCCGTACGCCAGACACCCGTCCACAGGCGCTGTGATTCCGGCACCGCATCCTCCGCAGCCTCAAAGATCTCCGCCCTGGCGGTCACCCGCTGGTCCGCGGCGGCGGCGGACTGCAGGTGCTGCAGGGCATCCTGAAGCGCATACTCCGCGCACAGCTGCAAGCGGTCGTGGGAGCGATGCTTCTGCTGGCGCTCGCGGACGAAGGCCAGGCAGAAATTTATGAAAACGACCCAGAGCAGCAGAACCGTGATCGAGCCCAGCACCAGGAGCATCGAAAATCCCCCACCGGACGTGTAGGCTCGTTTCCCTGAAAATCCCCCAGCAGATGCGCACGCTTGCTTCCCTTTTCCCATCCCGAGCCGAATTCCAATCAAACTAGCGTAAAAATCGGAAAACTAAAGCAGATTTTCGCTCCGTTCCTAAAGTAGATTTTCGTTCCATCCACCCTGAAACAGGTTTTCATCTCGTCCAGAGACGATAGGTTTTCTGTCCCGTCTTAGAAACGACAGATTTTCATCCCATCCAGAAACGACTTGCGACTCTGGGCTCCTTCTCTTTGTTTCCAAACATCCCTCGGCGCGGTAGCCAAGTGGTAAGGCAGAGGTCTGCAAAACCTTTATTCGCCGG
>JAITKE010000085.1 GCA_031278595.1 Puniceicoccales bacterium | reverse complement strand
AGGGCCCTGGCGCCCGCGCCGCGGGCGCGGGCGCCGCGTGAAAGGCAGGGAAAGGAACTTTCCCTGCCCTTCACGCAAAGGCGGCCCCCACAAGAAACGGACGAAGCTCAGAACTGCTCTCCATCCGGCCTTGACTTTATGATTCATTGTGTTTCAGCCTAGTTCTCATCTTCATTATCTCTTGGCTCGATGGATCCGCATTATCTGCTCACGGGCGTTCCGCTCTACCTCGTCCTCCTCATAGGGCCGATCAGCGGCATCGCCATCATCGTGGCGCTGATGCCGCAGAAATCCATCGGTGAGCGCATCCAGATCATCACCAAGGCCTGCTGGGTCGCCTACGGCATGATGCTCTTCTTCGCCCTGACCGGCAACTTTCTCCTCCAGAAACTCCTGGGGGTCAGTCCCGAAGCCTTTCAAATCGGTGGCGGCCTCTATCTCCTGAGCCTCAGCATCGACATGCTGGGCCTGCGGCGGAGACCGGAACAGTCCCCTACCGAGACGCAGCCGAGGGAGGGCGGATCCCCGGAGGACACTTCCTACATCACCCCGATCGCGGTGCCGCTCATCACCGGCCCGGGCGTCATCACCGCCATCCTGGGCTTTCGCTCCCAACTCGAGGGATGTCGGGACGGAATGCTCTTCTTCCTCGCCCTCTCCATAACCATGTTCGCCGTCTTTCTGTGCTTTTACGGCCTCATCAGAATTTCTGGGGCTCTGACGCCGCGTATCCTCCAGGTGCTGGAAAAGGCCGCCGGCCTGCTCACCGCCTGCCTGGCACTGGACATCGTCCTCGATGGCCTGCGGATCTACCTGGCCCATGGGTGAAATTAGACTTCTTTCGAAACGACGAATTCTTCTGTCGATAAATCTTTTAAGCTCAATTCCATACTTACCCTCCCCCTCAAAATTACACTCTCTTCATATCGCTTTATCATTGTTTCGAAAGAAGTCTATTACCTGACTTGGGATTAAGATTCTTCCGTACTGCCCCGTAAGGTGCCGGTATGGGGGTTGAGATTCTCCGTACTGTTCTGTAGGGCGCGGTGTTCGGCTGGCTTTCCAGGGGAGGCCAGGACTTCGTCCTGGCCTCCCCTGTGGGCCCGCTTTGCGGGCCCGATGCCTTTGGCATCGAAAGCCAGCGCCCGCCCGCCCACCCGCCCCAAAAAAAGGCCTAAAAAGCTCCTCAGGTCTAGAGGAGAATAACAGCGACAGCGCTTTTATTTGTTTGTGTATTCCAGGGAAAGCTGTATCCTAGAACGCAGGGATATGGTTGGTAAAAAGAAGTGGTTGGTTTGGGGACTTGTGTTCTCCTGGGGACTTTCGGTCTTTGCCGATGGAAGTAATCCAGGGAAGCCTGGTCTCAATGAGCTCGCTGTCCGTGAGATAAGGAACGATTGGGTACGTGAGCTTCCAGTCGCCAGGCAGGAAAATTCGGGCACGGCTCCTTCTATTCCGGCTTCTACGGTGGATTTGGAACAAGTGAAAGAGATCCTAGGTCTCCTGAAACATTCTGACTCGGCGGTTTCGCCACTTTCAGCCGGAGCTGACGGGCAAGAGGAGGGGGAGGAACTCATTACTCCAACTCCTGCGGAGGATGTGGAACAAGCGGAAGAAAGTCCAGGTAGTCTCGAATATCCTGACTCGGCGGTTTCGCCACTTTCAGCCGGAGCCGACGGGCGAGAGGAGGGGAAGGAACTCATTACTCCAACTTCTGCGGCGGATGCGGAACAGGCGGAAGAAATTCTAGGTATTCTCGAATATCCCAGCGCGGCAGCTTCGGCGTTTCCTACGGGAGCCGGTGAGCGGGAAGAGGGGAAAGGACTTATAAAGGAACCCACAGGGACTGGGGTTTTCGATGCAAAGTCCGATGCAGGCTCGATAATCCACACTGGGGAAGCGGCCGTAGTCACCCGGAAGCAGCTCTCGGAAGAAGAGGAGGAGGACATCATCCTGAGAAAAATACGCTCCATCATCATTCCGGAGATCGAATTCAAGGAGGCCAGTTTCTCGCACGCCCTGGAGGTGCTCCAGGAAATGGCCATTCGCTACGACTCCCTTTCTTCATCTTCGGACGGGAAGGGCCTGAATATGGTCATCCTCGGCGGTAACCCCGATGCGAAAATCACGCTGCGACTCCACGACAGGTCGATCGAGCGTATTCTGCGCTTCATCGTCAAAGCGGCCCATTACCAATACGACATCCTCGACGGGAGTCTTGTATTTTTCGATGAAAAGAAACATTGCGAGCTCGAAACGAGATTTTTCCCGATTTCGCGGGGAACGGTCAGCTGCATCATGGGCAAGGTTTTGGACGATGCGCCCAGGCCCTTTGATCCGTCCGGTGCTTCCGGTACGGCGGCCGAAGAGGCCTATCTCAAGAATTTTTTCCAGCGGGCCGGCATCGACTTCTCCGGAGTCAACGGCAGCAACATGGCCTTCGACGGGACGCAGCTGGTGGTTACGCATACCCCGCTACATCTCCGCCGGCTGAAGAACATTTTGGAGCGCTACCGCGAGACCCGACAGGTGGAAATCGAGACCCGTTTTGTCGAAGTCCAGGCGGGAAATCTCGATGAATTCGCCCTCCAGTGGGGATTCAAAAAAGGCCCGACTTCGCGGGGAAATACCTGGAACTGGGGCAGCATGCCGATCGGCGGAAAGGATATCAAAGCCAGCGTCCGCAGCCTGGCGGAGGCCTTCGTAAACCAAGGGAGTGGCACAGGGCAGGGGCAAATCGTGCCCACCGCCGCAGGAGTCCAAGGGGTAAGCTTCGACAACAGCCCGCCCATCTTTCCGGATTCGGTCGACTACGGGGCTGCAGCCAATCCCATCGGCAACCTCGTCGGTGTCCTCAGCGGAGGGAAATTGAATATGATGATCAAGGCCCTCGAGCAGAGCAAGGGGAGCAATATGCTTTGTGCCCCCAAAGTTACCGTCCTGTCCGGCAAGATGGCCTCCATCACCATTGCCCAGGAGCTGCGCTATCCCAACAGCTACAGCGAGACGCAGTCCGATGTGGGCAGCTCCAGCCAGAACAATTCCGGCGCCGGGGTCACGATCACGGCCGGCCGGCCGGAGGATTTCCAGACGCGCAATGTGGGGGTGGAGATGTCCGTCATCCCCACCGTGGAGGAAGCGGAACGCATCAACCTGAAAATAAACCCGACCGTCACGGAATTTGAGGGATTCGTCCAGTACGGCGGCACCAGCATAGCCATGAATTCCAGCCAGACGGTCTATACGCCTTCGGGATTTTACCAGCCCATCTTCTCGACGCGGCAGATCAAGACGGAGGTCACGATCCAGGATGCCTCCACCGTCGTCATGGGTGGGCTCATGCGCGAGGAGGCCAAGGAGGTGAAGGATAAAGTGCCCATTCTGGGTGACCTGCCCCTGCTGGGGAAGCTCTTCCGTTCCCACGGGGAGACGACCCAGAAAAAGAATCTCCTGATCTTTGTCACGGCGCACATTCTTTCGGCCGACGGCCTACCTCTGCGGCAGTCCGGTGACGAGGACCTTCCTCCGGAAGCGTCGGAGCGATTCGCTTCCTACTTTCCGCCCAAGCGGAGCGACAGGGCCGAGCTGTTGGGAGAAAAAACAGAGGATTTATCCCTGCTCCAAGCCCAGACGAAGCCCGGTGCCAAAACAACACGACGCTACGGCCGGCGTTAGTAACGCCCGTTGCCAGAATGATCAGGCAACAGGACCGGCGCTCTCTAGAGGGTGTCGTCAAAATCAGGTGGCAAGCTTCTTATTTTACTCCACAATTCATCTGATAGGTCCTGTCTCTCATGTGTCTTTTTCCATTTCCCCTTTTTTTGCTTATCTTTTCATTTGACGACACCCTTTGGTTTTTTTGGGGCCCCGGGACAGCCCTCGAAGAGGGCTTAAGCGGCTAAAGCCGCTTGCTCGCAAAGCGAGCGTCCCGGGGCCCCCGCCCAAACGCTCGACAGAGAACCCTGGCTCTCCACCAGCGGAGTCTTTAGAAGACCCGTTCTAGAGAGTGTCGTCAAAATCAGACAGCGACCTTTCCATCTTATCCCACAAATCCTCTGATAGGTCGTGTCCCCTAGGTGTCCTTTTTCCATTCCCTCCTTCTTCCTCTCTTTTTCCCTTTGTTCCTCTTTTATTTGACGGCGTTTTTGGGGCGCTTCGTTGGTCCCGGTGGGGGCCGGCTTTCCAAAGGGGAAAAGCCAGGGAGGGCGGGTGGGAGGCTTTTCCCCGTTGGCCGCCCCCTGCGGCGCCCCCACCACCCGCCCCGCGGCTTACGCCGCGTGGGCGCCGCAGGGGGCGGCAGATGCCTCCGGCATCGAAAGCCGGCCCCAAAAACAAGACCCTCCCGTAAACGCCCTTGTTGAATCTGACGACACCCTCTAGAGGTTGTTCGGCCTCGTTCGGCGGAGCGGATGAAGGAAAAGGGCCTCGGGGTACTTGCCGGCTTTCCCCCGGAGGGCCCAGGGCGGAGCCTGGGCCCTCCGGGGCGCCCGCGGAGCGGGCGTGATTCCTCCGGAATCGAAAGCCGGCAAGAAAAAAACCTCCTGGGAGAAAAGGCTCAGCTGCCCATCCAAACTCGGGGGAAAGGCAGCTCTTTCAGCGGTTTGGGGGAAGGCGGTCCTTTCAGCGACCGGCCGTTCGGAGATCGGGCAGGGTTCGGTTCTGGATCAGTTCTAGAATTTTAGCCACGGCCTCCTCCTGCGGATGACGGCCCTCCAGGCCCTTATGGATTCTCGAGCGGATCGAAACCGTCGCCGCCTCGGCCTCCTTGGGCCCCAAAATGAAGAGATGCGGCACCCGCTCCAGTTCCGCCCGGCGGATCTTGGCCCCCAGCGGCTCGGAATGTCCGTCCAGGCTGGCCCGGATTTTTTTGGCTTTCATAAGCGACAGCAGCCGGGTGGCCTCCGATAGAAGGCTGTCGCTGAGGCTGAGGATTCTCACCTGTTCCGGCGCGAGCCAGGTCGGAAAATCCCCGCCGAAGTGCTCGATGAGCAGGCCGCAGAAGCGCTCGAAGGAGCCCAGCGGCGCCCGGTGGATCATGATGGGCCGATGCGGCTGGTTGTCATGGCCGGTGTAGCTGAGTCGAAAGCGCTGCGGCAGGTTGTAATCCAATTGGATGGTACCCAGCTGCCACTCGCGGCCGATGACGTCGCGGATGACGAAGTCGATCTTCGGGCCATAGAACGCCGCTTCCCCGGCCTCAAGCGAAACCGGCACGCCCAATCTTTCTGCGGCTTTCTGCAGAATCGCCTCCGCCGAATCCCAGTTCTCCGCCTCGCCGACATATTTGGCGGAATCCGGGTTCCGAAGCCCGATGCGCACTCGAAAATCCGCCATGCGCAAGGTGGTGAACACCTTCTGCACGATCTGAAGACAGCGGTCGATTTCCTCCTCCAGCTGTCCCTCGGTGCAAAAAATATGCGCATCATCCAGGGTAAAGCCCCGGAGGCGGGTCAGGCCGCTGAGCTCGCCCGACTGCTCCCAGCGGTAGACGGTGCCGAACTCCGCCAGGCGCAGGGGTAACTCGCGATAGGAGCGCGTCTGGGAGCGGTAGATCTGAATATGCCCGGGACAGCTCATGGGCTTGAGCAGAAATCCATCGAAATCTCCCTTCTCCAGGCCCCGCACCATTTCCTCGCAGGAAAGATGATTCCGGCTGAGCTTTTCCAGCACATCCCGGTCGGGCAGGGGAGGGTACTGGGATTCTTTGTAATAGGGAAAGTGTCCGGAGGTGCGGAACAGCTCCAGTCGGGCAATGTGGGGGGTGAAGACCTGCTCATAGCCCTGCCGCTCCAGCTCCTCCAGGAGGAAGTTCTGCAGCTCGTGGCGGATGATGGCTCCGCGGGGCAGCCAGAGGACGAGGCCTTGACCGAAGTCCTCATCGATCAGGAAGAGCTGCATTTCCCTCCCGATCCGGCGATGGTCGCGCTTCTTGGCCTCTTCCAGCCGGAAAAGATGGGCCTCGAGCTCCTGCTGAGAGGCGAAAGCCGTGCCGTAAATCCGCTGCAATTGCCTATTCTTCTCGTCTCCGCGGTAGTAGGCACCGGCAATGCTCAGCAGTTTAAATGCCCGGATTTCCGAACTGCGCCCCACGTGTCCGCCGCGGCAGAGGTCGACGAATTCCCCGTTGCGGTAGAGCGTAATCGTTTCGTCGGATGGGATCTCGGCCAGGCGTTCCAATTTATAGGGCTGCTCCTTCTCCCGAAACAGGCGAGCCGCCTTCTCCCGGGACACGACCTGGCGCTCGAAGACCTGGTCCTCGGCGATGATTTTTTGCATTTCCTCCTCCAGCCGCGGCAGGTCCTCCGCCGTCAGGGGCGTGGCCGGGTCAACGTCGTAGTAAAACCCCTGTGGCGTGGCCGGCCCGATGTCCAGCTTAGCCCCCGGGAAGAGGCGCAGGACGGCGGCCGCCAGCACATGGGCGGCCGAGTGCCGGAGGGCCCCAAGCTCGGATTCGGAATTCGCCATGGCCCCTAGTAAAACAGATTTCTCCCGAAAAAATCAACCCCATTCCACCCCTATGGGCTGCCTTTACGCCGAAGCCCCCTCCGGGGGCTTCGGCGAGGCCCACCTTTAGGTGGGCCGCTTCCTTTGGAAGCCAAAGGCAGCCCCAAACCTACTGTCTTCCGGTTGGAACATGCAAGTTCCTCGGCCCATCCGGCGGAAATGCCAGTCCCTCCTCATCTCCGCCGGCGATCCGCGCTGGGCTTCGGCCCAGCGCCTGCGGCGCGGAGCGCAGCAGCAAAACTTAAAAGTTTTGGGATCGCCGGCGGAAGAGAGCGTCCCCGGCAGCGTTATGGGTTAAGCCCCTTCTTCCTTCGGAGCTTCGTCGGCGATTTGCTCCTTTTCGTCGGCGTTCTTCTCCTTCCGGAGGCTGTCCAAATACTTCCAGAACGAGCTGTGCTGCTCCAGCATCAGGGCTTCCGAAACGGGCAGTTTGAAACGGAGGACAAAGTCGGAGAGCGAGTGCTCCGGCAGGACGTAGTGGCAGAAGAGACTGCCGTCCTCCCGGCGCTCGAAATAGACCCGCCAGCGCTCGCTGCGGTAGCGGTAGAGCAGGCGCCCGTCCCGCTGGAAGCAGCTAAAATCTCCGGAGGGGGCCTGCAGGTCCTCTTCCGAAATGCGGCCGATGTTCTCCATCAGCTGCAGTTGCTCTTCCGTCGCCAGTTTCTGAAATTCGTGGAGGCTCTGCTCGCTGAAGTTCACCTGCCGCATGGGGACGATTGATGGAACTGGCGCGCCGCTGGCAAGTGCGAAAGCGGAGGCAGGGTCAAGGGTGGAGTAGGGCAGAGCCTCTCTATTTTTTTGCCGCCGCCTTTGCGCGGAGGATCCTCGGCCAAACGGCGCCGTTTGGCCGAGGATCCCCGCCCCGCGGAAGGGCCCGAAGGGCTCCCAAGGCGGCGGCCCCCCACTCTCATCACAGGGATGTTACCATCCACCCGTGGTCTGCCACATCGCGATGGC
>JAITKE010000026.1 GCA_031278595.1 Puniceicoccales bacterium | reverse complement strand
GAACCCTCGATTCAAGCTTGGGAAGCTCGCGTATTGCCCCTATACTATGCCCGCCGTTGGGGAAAAAGGACAGCCAATGCGGGGAGGAAATCAACGGAAAAGTTTTCGGGCGTAAGAGGCCCGGAAGGCCAAAGCAGATCAACGGAAAGGCTGTCGGGATGAAGCGGCAAGAGAAGGTCGGAAGAAAAATCTTTCCATGGGCCCTCGCAATGCTTCACTGCCCTGGCCATGGATGGTTTTATACTCGTGCCGGACTTGGCCCGGAAGGCGGTGGTCATCGACTGGCCCCTGTCCCGAGTTCTTCTGCAATCCTCCAGGGATTTCCCCTGGATTCTGCTCGTCCCGCGGCTGCCGGGCATTTCCCAAATCCACGAACTGGCCGAGCAGGAGCAGGGGCAGCTGGTGCGGGAAATCTCGTCTGCGAGCCGGCTGATGCTTACGCATTTTTCCTGCGACCGCGTCAATGTGGCCGCCATGGGCAATAAGGTGCCGCAGCTGCATGTCCACATCGTCTGCCGGGATCGGGAGGACCCGTATTGGCCAGAGGTCATGTGGCACCAGCCCTATGTGCCGCTGGAGGCGGAGGCCCTGGAGCAGCGCCGTCAGCAATTGTCGGCTCTTTTCCGCCTAGAGCATTGCCGGCGCGATGGCCCGTGAGAGGGAGCCGCCGAAGGCGGCTCCCTCTCACGACGGCGGGCCCGCGGAGCGGGTGCGCCGGACTTGGCCGTGGCCCAGGGGCCATCGCGCCGAAAACGACCGGGAGCAACGAACTGATTGGGCGAAATCCGCCTGAATGGAAAATGGAAGCGTCCTGCCGGAGTGGGGGAATTTTGCCTTCGCTGGCTTTCCAGGGCCCCAATGATTTGTCATCATTGGGTCCCTGGGGCCCGCGCAGCGGGCCTGATTTCTCCGAAATCGAAAGCCAGCGAAGAAAAAAACATTCTCGATTCCGAAGATCATCCTCGGCATTCGCATTGGAAAATCTCAACCCCCACATCGGAAAAAAGGAGCACCAGGAGGAGCAAAAAAACGCTTCGGACGATGAATACTTCGAGGAATAATTGGAGCCTCGAGAGGTAATTGGGATGTTTCCAGGGATTATTTCTCCTGTTCCAGAATGAAGATGAGATTGAGAGCGAAGCGCCATTGGGCCCGGGCGGGCTGTGGGAAACTCATTCGGATCTACCGTAAATATCTCTCGCCTCTGAAGAAGCTCTGGCTGGGGCCCCGGGCGGCCTGCCGCTTCCATCCGAGCTGTTCGGCCTATGCCCTGGAGGCCCTTAGCCGCTATTCCCTTCCACGGGCCCTGGGCTTGAGCCTCCGGCGTCTCCTGTGCTGCCATCCCTGGAGCCGGGCGAAGGCCCACGACCCGCTTCCCCTGCCCAGAGACGAAACCCGATGCCCAGAATCCCCAGGCCGAGGCTCAGCACCTGTCCGCGGGAAAAGGGTCCCCAGAGCGGAGCATCCGGTTCGCGGAAAATTTCCGCAAAAATCCTCAGGAGGGCATAGAGCCAGAGGAAATCGGCCGTCAGGCAGCCCCGGGACCGGGCGGGATATTTCCAAAACTTTCTCTGGAGAATGAGCAGGAGCAACCCTCCTTCCAAAACCGCCTCGTAGAGCTGGGAGGGATGCCGCGGCGGAATGGCGGCGATGGGGGTAGCGGGGGCGACGGACTGCGGGAAGCGAATGGCCCAGGGCAGATTCGTGATTTTCCCCCAGAGTTCTCCATTGATGAAATTGGCGATGCGGCCGAAGAAAATCCCCAGCGGCGCGATGGCACAGACCGCATCCGCCAGAGGAAGAAGGGGCAAGTGCCTCTTTCTGGCCAGAAGGGCGAGGGCCAACCCGGCGCCGATGACCGCGCCGTGGAAGGACATTCCGCCGCTCCAGAATTGGAAAATCCAAAGAGGCTCCTGCCTCCAGAAGGCGAAATCGTAGAGAAAAACATAGCCCATCCGCCCGCCGATGAGAATCCCCAGGCCGAGGGTCACCAGCAGGGATTCCCCGTCCCGGCCGGATAGGGAGAGACGGCCCCGGCGGGCACAGAGGAGGAAGAAGAAATGGGCCGCGAGAAAGCTGAACACATAGGCCAGGCCGTACCAGCGGATGCCCTCCAGAAAACAGGGAAAGGGAAAGCGAAGGATGAAGGGGTCGATCCGGTGCACCCAATGGGCGAGGCATTTCGGGAATACCCCGATCGGAAGGGGGAAAATCCAGCCGCTCATGGCCCTAGGTCGGATGCACTCATGTCCTCGGGTTGGATAATTTTTCCGACGTTTCGAGAAAATCGGCGAAGGTATTTTCCAATGCCCGGGCATGGGCCGGCGTAAGGGCCACCAGCGGCAGCCTCAATTCTCCGGACGCGATGAGCCGCTGCCTCGCCAGGAGCTGCTTAAGGGGCGCCGGATTGCTCTCGATGAAGAGATGCTGGAAGAGCGGACTCAGGGCCTGGTGGAGGAGCCGGGCCCGGGCGAGATCGTTCCGGAGCAGGGAGCGGACGAGCGACCGCATCGGGTGGGGGCAGAGATTGGAGGCGACGCTGATGACCCCATGGGCGCCGAGGGCCATGAAGGGCAGGGTCAGGGCATCGTTGCCGCTGAGAATCGAAAAATCCTTGCCGAGGGCGGCCCGCAGGCCATCGATGCGCCAACACTGCTCGGAGGCCTCCTTGATCCCGACGATGTGGGGATGGGCCTCGTGGAGCCGGGCGATGGTCTCGATGGCGATCTCGATGCCACAGCGGGAGGGGACGGAATAGAGGAGGATGGGCCGACGAGTAACCGCGGCGATGGCCGAGAAATGCCTGAACAGGCCCTCCTGGGAGGGTTTGTTGTAGTAGGGTGCGACGACGAGGATGGCCTCCACTCCCAGGCGCTCGGCCAGCTCGGTCCGGCGGACGGCCTGCGCCGTTACGTTCGATCCCGTGCCGGCGATGATCCTGAGCTTGGGACTTTTCCTCTGCCGCTGGGCCTCTTGGATGAGGGTTTCCCATTCATTTTCGTCGAGGGTTGGCGATTCTCCGGTGGTGCCGCCGATGACGACTCCCTCGAGTTCCTCCTGCGTGGCCAACAGATGCCCGAAGCTCCCGAGGTCGAGCTTCCCTGAGCGAAAGGGTGTGACGAGCGCGGTGTAGGTGCCGGAGAAATCCGGAGGCCTGGACATCGGGAAAAGAGTGGAAGAAGATGGGGAAGGAGCAAGGCTGATCTTTAAGGGTGGGTGGGTGGGGATCTGCGCGACGGCCCCTTTGCGGAGCAAAGGAGGCCCTTCTGCTCCCGCGGAGCGGGAGCAGAAGGGCCCACGTCGGAAGGAGGGCGACTGGCAGATTTCCAGTGAGAGACGATCGATCAGAATCGCCCTCCTTCCGACGGGCCGTCGCGCGCGGAGACCCTTTTCTTCCCTATTACCCTTACCATTTCCTTCCATACTTCCCTTCTTCTTCCACCTGCCACCCTCTTTCTTCCATCTGCTCAAGCGCTCCTGTACCGTGTTCCCATCTACTCACCATGCTCCCCAATGCTCCTGTCTGTGTTGCTCCCATGTGTGTTTTTTGGGGCTGGCTTTCGATTTCGAAGAAATCGGGCCCGCTCCGCGGGCCGTCCGAGGGGAAAGGACAAAGTCCTTCCCCCTCGGACAAAGCCAGCCCCAAGAAAAACGCTCCCAAACCCCGGGTTTTGTTGCGGAATAAAGGCTTGTCAGTTCCCGGCTTCTCGCTAGAACTAGAGCCCATGACGGAGAAGTCTCGGGAGTCCCCGGAGCCCATCAATGCCCTGCAATTCGCGATCAATGCGGTGAACAAGCAATTCGGCGAAGGCTCCCTGATGCGCATGGGGGACGCCAAGAAACTCAACGTATCGGTCATCTCAAGCGGCTCGATTTCGCTCGACCTGGCCCTGGGGGCCGGTGGGCTTCCACGGGGGCGCATCTGCGAGATCTTTGGGCCGGAATCCTCGGGCAAGACCACCCTCTGTCTGAGCGTCATCGCCGAAGCCCAGCGCCGGGGTGGCAGTGCGGTTTTCATCGACGTCGAGCATGCCATCGATCCGCGCTACGCCAAGATCGTGGGGGTCGATCTCGACAACCTCATGATCGCCCAGCCCGAGAGCGGCGAGGATGCGCTTAACATCACGGAAACCCTCATCCGTTCCGGCGCCATCGACGTCATCGTCGTGGATTCGGTGGCGGCTCTGGTCTCGAAGGCGGAGCTGGAGGGCCAGATGGGCGATGTGACCGTCGGCGCCCAGGCGAGGCTGATGAGCCAGGCGATGCGCCGCCTGACCTCGGTGATCAGCCGCACCCAGTGCGTGTGCATCTTCACGAACCAGATCCGCGAGAAGATCGGGGTGATGTTCGGCAATCCGGAGACGACACCGGGGGGCCGGGCCCTGAAGTTCTTCGCCTCCATCCGCATGGACATTCGTCGCGTGGGCCAGTTGAAGGACGGCAGCGGTCGGGTGATCGGAAACCGCACCCGGGTCAAGGTGGTGAAGAATAAGATCGCCCCGCCCTTCACGGAATGCGAATTCGACATCATGTACAACGAGGGAATTTCCCGCACCGGCTCGCTGCTGGACCTGGGCCTCGAGTACCAGATTTTTGAGAAAAAGGGCTCCTGGATGGCCTACAAGGGCAAGATGTTGGGCCAGGGACGGGAGGCTTCCAAACAGGCATTGGCCAAGGATGAGGCCATGATGGAAGAGGTCCAGGCGGCAATTTACCAAAAGGTCAAGGTGGCCGGAGGAACGGTGCTGGGGGAATCGTCCCGGGAGGCGGCCAATGGTGATGAGCTCTGAGGAGGGCCAGGCCATTGCCGGTGAAAGCCGCTTGGTGCCCAATGGCGGGAGAGGGTTGGAGTAAAGACGGAGCCCAGTCGTTCTCCGGAGAGAAGCCCCGTTTCGGAGGTGAGTTGTCGAGAGAAACTCGGAGCAAGAGCGGAGCTCAGTCATTTTCCAAGAAAAAGCCTCGTTCCGAGGAAGAGCCATCGAGAGAAGCTCGGAGTAAAGGATCGATTCGGCCGTCCTCTGAAGAAAAGCCCCGTTTTGAATGCGAGCTGTGGCGCTTCGCCGAACGGGATGCCTTCGAGCTCCATTGGCAGGAGCTCCTGGCGCAGGAAGGTATAAGGAGGAAAAAATCTTCTCCTGCCTCGGCCGGAATGACCCCCGAGGAGCCGCCGTTGGCGAAGAGAAGAAAGTCCTTTTCCGCTTCTGCCAAAACAACTTCCGAAGAACTGCCCCCGATAAGGGGGAAAGAGTCCTTTTCTGTCTCGGCCGGAACGACCCCTGAAAGGCTACTGTCAGAGGCCTTCTCTGCTTCATCCGAAACGGCTTCCGAAGAGCCACCGTTCTGGGGTTCCTATGGCCCTTTCGACCAACACTCCGGCGGAGCTTGGCGGGAGCGGGAGCTGCGGGTGTCGCAGTCCGGCAGCCGGGAACTGGCCCTCGGTGAGGAGCCGATTCAGAAGGACAGGGTGGTGGTGGCGGAAGAGGTGGAGCTTTCTTTACAATGCCGCGTTCGCTCCGGGCATTCTTTTCTGGCCCAGCGCCTGTGCGTCGAACTGCACCGGGGTGCGCGGCTGAAGTTCGTCCTACGGCTGGAGGAGGGGGGGGCGATTTTGTCGGCCCTGCGCTTCGTCCTGGCCGAAGGGGCTTTTTTGGAAATCCTGCTCTCGCAGCAGGGGGTGAGAAGGAGTCGTTTGGAGCTGGACCTGCAGCTGCGGGGCGAGGGGAGTTCCGCGACGGCACTCCTCACCGGCTTCGGCCGGGGCGAGCAGCGTCTCGACTGCCGGGTCCGGCAGGTCCACCGGGCGAGCCGTACGGAGTCCCGGCTGAGGGTCAAGACCGCCCTCGAGGATCGGGCCTGTGCGGTTTTCGGCGGCCAGGTCGTGATGGAGGAATCGGCGGCGAACAGCACGGCTTCGCAGAAGGCGGAGCAGCTGATGCTGTCACCGGAGGCGTTGGCCCACAGTTTGCCGGACCTGGATATCCGGACGGATGCGGCGTCCTGCTCCCACGGGGCGACGGTGGCTCCGCTGGACGAGACGGCCCTGTTCTACCTGGGCACCAGGGGTATTGATTGTGCTGTGGCCAGGCAGGTGCTGCGGGAGGCGTTTTTGGGGCTGGCTTTCGATTTCAAAGAAATCGGGCCCGCG